>JANXNT010000787.1 GCA_025353985.1 Limnoglobus sp. | reverse complement strand
GGCGATCGCCGTTTCCCCCGCGTAACCGGCACGCAGCGTCAGCACCGGGTCGGCCGGTTTCATGTCGAGCGTTAGCACGATCCGCTCCGCCTTCATCAGCGGTTGCAGATTCTCGGGAACATCCTTGAACGCCTGCGGTGGGATCGGGATCGCACGCACGTTGACTGCCGCCACGATCGTCATGCCGCTCGCTGCGGTTTGTAGCGCCGACGTAATGCCACCCTTCAGCACGGGTGGACGCGAAATGAACGCCTCGACCGCTTCGGCAGGCCCGATAATCATGTGCTTGTCGTCGGGGAAGTGGATGCCGAAGCCGGTCTCTTTATCGCCGTAAAGCGTCTTGCCGTTCGCCTTCGCCGTCACCGCGTTCGGCACATATAGCTTCACGATCTTGTCCGAATCGAACGCCTCGTTGAAGCGCACGATCCCGACGACAACCGGCGCGGCTTCCTTCGGTGCCAGCACGACGATGGTTGCGCGTTCGATGGTCGAAGGCGATGGGTACACTTGTTTCTCGAACGCGGTCAGCGCCTTGATGCCCGCGCTTTGCACGGTGTCGCGCACGCCCTTCATCATGTCGTGCTTCCAGATATCCGCGAGCCGGATATGCACGAACCCCGCCGCATCGCCGGGTACCATCGCGAGGTCCGACGGCAGGTCGTCCTTCGGTTGAGCCGCGGTCGGCATAATTGCCAGTGCCGCAACGAGAACGGCGAGCGTCGCCGTGCCGAAAATCCGAGTGAACATGATTCGCATCTCCTGAAAGTGAATCGTGAAGAACTGCAACCAAGACGTTCGTGCGGGCAGGGCATTTCAGCAAAGCCTTTTCGCGGGTTTCCCTCGCTGGCGCGTCGGGCTAACAATTCGATCCCGTTAGCCCGACGCGCTAGCGAGGGATTACTATCGTTTCTGCGATGGCGTGCCTTTTCGCGGGTTTCCCTCGCTGGCGCGTCGGGCTAACAATTCGATCCCGTTCGCTTACCGCAACAAGCTCATCGGCTCGATAGTTCGCACCGAGCGGAGCGCGACCAGCCCGGC
>JANXNT010000641.1 GCA_025353985.1 Limnoglobus sp. | reverse complement strand
AGCGTCGATTACTCGAAATTGTGTTTTTGAACTGCTGCCTCGATGACGTAACTCTTGTCCCCACAATAAGAAAGCCCTTCGACGTTCTCGCCGAAGGGCTTCTTTCTGAAAATAGTCGGACTGGCGGGATTTGAACCCACGACCTCTTGACCCCCAGTCAAGCGCGCTACCAAACTGCGCTACAGCCCGTATGCACATACTCTAAACACCTGAGGCGGTTTCGACAACCGCTCTTTTCGTGGCGGTCCAGATAGCGCGACGAATTTCGGCTTCGCAGCGGCGACGGGTCGTTCTGCGGCTTGCTTCGGTACGGCTGCGGTGATAGCCTGAAACCTGCGGTACTTGGTGCGTTGCCAACGGATCGGGTGGCTGCGTGTAGAGCTATTATCGGTTAATCCGGTCGTTTCCCATGTCTTTGCAAGGTGCCGCCGATGAACGTCCGAACTCGTGCGATGGTTGCTGCAACTGCGTTTTTGCTTTGTTGCGTGCTGTTTTCGAACAGTCGCACGAACGGTCAGGCGGCCAAACCGAGCGATTTTAAGAAAGAGCCACCGAACGCGGGTTCCGTGCGGTCGAACGTCATCGATATGCGGGACGGCAAACGGATCGTGAAGAATCCACCCGAAGAGAAGGCCAACCAAGAGGCGATGAACCTCATGGCGAAGTCGCTGATCTACCCGATTACCGACTCAAAATACTACTTTCCCGTCGAAAACACGAAGGGCGATTTGAAGCCCGCGGTCTATGCGGAGAGTATCCATCAGCAACTCGATAACTTCGAGCGTTTCATCTTGCTGCCGTACCTTACGCCCGCACTTAACTCGCGATTGAACGTCGATCAAGCCGATTACATCAAAGGTTTCGGCGTCGCCGTCGATGCCGCACTGAAAGATGTGATATCCCCGGACATGCCCCCCTACATTCGGCTCAATGCGGCGCGAGTGTTGGCCATCGCGGCGAAGTCCGGCGCGCCCGCGCATTACCCGATGATCCTAGCGATGTTGAACGACCCGAACACCGCGCCGGAAGTGCTTATTTACGTCATTCGTGCGGCCGAAGGTTTGATCAGTGCCTACGAAGCGATCCCCCGTTCGACGGGTGCGACTGCGTATGCCCTTCACACGCTGAAAGACGCCGAGATGGTGCAGTTGGTGACGGCGTTGGAAACGATCATCGCTCGCAATCAGCCGTATGGCAAACAACCGAAGGCGGTTCAACCAGTGGCCCCCGTCGCGCCGCCGGTCGATCCGAAGGCACCCGCTGCGAAGCCCGCCGCACCTGCGCCGGCTGCTGGCCAACTGCAATCGAACCCGCTGACTCCCGAACAAGCCGTGACAATCCGCTTTTATCGCCGGGCCGCGATTCGTGCGCTCGCGCAGTGTCGCTACCCGCAGTTCGTCGATCCGGCGAACAGCAAGACGGTACGCCCGCTCATGACACTTGCGAAGATTGCCGTCATGGATACGAGTTTGAACTTCGTGCCAATGGCGGACGAAAGCGGGGAAGCGGTGATTGGCCTCGCGAATATTCACGACCCGAAAGGGCTGAACGTCGATGTGCAACTCGACGCGATCGCGACCGGGATTTATCACTTTGCCGTCATTAAGGCGGCCAGCAACACGGACAAGTCAATTCAGTGGAAAATGTATGCGGCCCGCATCGCGACCGCACTCGCCGACTGGCAGAAAACGCCGAGTGCCACACGCAACGCACAGAAAATTGGCTCGCTCGTCACCGTGGCGACGGATAAGTTGCTCACGCCGATCGAGAAGTTAAGTAGCGGGATCGGCCAGTCTGCGCCGAACCTCGATTCGATCGTCAGTTGGAAGAAAGACCGCCCCGTTACCATGCCACAGCTGTTTATCGATGTGAAGGAAAGCGTGTTAAATCCGGCAAATCGGTCGAACTAACGATTGCGGCTGACGCGAATTCCTGCCATCATGAAGCGATCGCAATTTATCACGGAGATTATCATGAAACGATGGCTCTTGGCGTTCGGCGCGGTTTGCGTCGCTACATCGGCGACGGCCATTGCGCAAAGTAGCGATGTGAAATCGCCGGGATACATCGTCATCCGCGTGATCCTCGAAGGCGGCTCCGCAGCACCGGCCGGAGGCCCGATGGGGCCGATGGGGTCTGGTGGTAGTGGCGATGGCAGGGACGGCGGCCCCGGTGGCAATCCGATGGGACCGATGGGGCCAATGGGATCCGGCTTTCCGATGGGGCCGATGGGCGGACAACCCGCTGCACCGAAAACGGCGCTCGATAAGTCCGTCGTTGTCGTCGTGCCATTTACCTCGATTCAGAAAAAACTCCTGTATCCAGACAAGTCGTTCAACCCGAACACGAACCCGCAATGGTTGCTCGTCAAGAACAAGTTCGGCTCGACGTACATATACCAAGACAACACCTCGGTTCAGCTTTACCCGATCCACAATTACTCGCTGGAAAAGAACATCCGCGACACCTGGACGGCATGGTCCACGAAGCGGAATTTCGAAGGGATTTACGACATCTGTACCGATGCACTCGCCGCAGGCATGGTCGATGACGCTCTGAAGTACGCAGACGACATGGTGGCCCAAATCGGCGTACGAAAAGACGTCGCACCGCCGACCAAGGTTCTCGAATTCGTCAAGGCTTACAAGCAGATCTCCGCCAAGTTGAACGTGCCGGCGACACAAGCCGATGATGCCGAAGAGTGGAAAACCAAGCTCGGCGCGAGCGGCTTCACCCAAGGCAAACACTACACGCTCGTGTATTGGGGCGAACGCCAGATCAGCCCCGAAGATATCAATCGCCGTCTCGGTCTTCTCGACAAGAACTTCAAGGCGTTTTACCTGTGGCACGCGCTGCAAGGGATTGCCTTGACCGTCCCCGACAAGCGGATCGTGACCGTCCTCGCGGATCGCTCGACGGATATGATTCGTCTCCGCGACGCACTCGACGGGCTGACGATCAAATCCGATTCGTTTTATTCGCCCGCGAACGATCTAATCGTGATCTCCCCCGAGCGAATGGACGACGTCGGCTCGTCGTTCAATCAAGTGGCGCAGTCGCAGTACAAAGTCGGCTGGAGCCGCGACGAACTGCTGCGTGGCAAGGCACCAATCGTCAAAGGCCAGGCACAAACGCCGGTGGAAGTGGCGCGGATGATGACCTACGCACTCGTCGATAAAGCACTCGAGGAAGAAGCCGATCATTCGGCAATCAGCCGGGAAGGTTCGCGACAATTGTTCGCGGCAAGCGGCCTGCTTCCACGCAACGTGATCTTGCCGAAATGGGTCGATAGCGGCACCGCGAGTTTCTTCCACCACCCCAAAGGCCCGCTGTTCATTCGCGACGACAAGAGCAACAAAACCGCGATGGCGATCGGGCTGGCCACCGGGCACGGCTCGCCGAACTACATTCTGCATCGTGTCTATCGCGATATGACAGCGAGAAAAGAACTCAACCCTTCGGCCGAAACGCTGCTGCGAAACGTGATTACGGATCGGTACTTCGCAGCGATCGATCAAGGGTTCGATGTCGATCCCGCTCCCGTTCCGACCGCAGCCGGTGGGCAGAATGGTGCACAAGGCGCAGGACAAGGGCCACGTGGGCCGATGCGATCCGGGCCAATGGGGCCAATGGGTCCGATGGGGCCGATGGGCAGTGGCGGCCCGATGGGCGACTCGCCGCCACCGGTTATCGATGCGGGTGCGCGACGCATGACGAAAGAGAAGTTGGAACTGAAGGCGGATGTCACCTCGTGGTCGTTGCTGTATTATCTGTCGCGGGACCGGATGTACGGTATGCAAAAGTTCTATGCGGAACTTCGCCGGATGCCGCGCGACTTGCCCCTCGACCCCAACCTCACGCTGACGTTATTTGCGACGTGCTTCAACCTGATGGACAAGGATAAACCGACGGAAATCGACAAGCTCGCGTTTAAGCGGTTCGCAGAAGGTTGGGTACAGTATATGTCGAACGTGCGTGTGAATGGCGGCGACATTCCCGTGAACGCCTCGGCATCGGACCCGACCGCAAACACGGGTGGTGGTGATTTCGGCGGGCCGATGGGGCCGATGGGGCCTGGCGGTGGCAGCAAATAGTATGCGATTGCGGGCCGAAGCCCGCGTCCGACTTGACGCGGGTGAGCGACCTCGTAACATTCTAATTCAGTCCGATTGAGCGGGAGTGGCGGAATTGGCAGACGCGCCAGATTCAGGTTCTGGTACTCGCAAGGGTGTGGAGGTTCAAGTCCTCTCTTCCGCAATCGATAGCAACCTGCTGGCTAGCATCGCCTAGTCAGCAGGTTTCATTTTTTATCGCATTCCAAAAGCCATTTGTTTGTGCAAACAACATCGGAATTGTTAGCCCGAAGCGCTAGCGAGGGACGTTCACCTTCCGTGACCGAGGGGCGTGGCGAGTCATCGAGACATGACGGTTCTTGTTAG
>JANXNT010000742.1 GCA_025353985.1 Limnoglobus sp. | reverse complement strand
CGGTTCCCCTTGCTTGCGCTACGGGCTGGCACGAAACCGTGACCACATACCCAGCTACAAAACCAATATGCCCGAACTGCCCGAGGTGGAAACTGTCGTTCGCGATTTGCGCCCGCTACTCGTGGGGCGTACGTTCCTGACCGCGAACGCGGGTGAATTGTCGTTGCGGCGAAAATGGGATGCGGCGTGGAACGACAAACTGATCGGACGTAGCGTGGCGTCGATCCAGCGCCGTGGCAAGTGGATTACATTGCACTTTAACGACGGGCCGTGGCTGCTCGTTCACCTCGGCATGACGGGGCAATGCACCGTGAATGCGGCCACCGAAGTGTTGCCCGATCACACGCATCTGCGTTTCGGACTGAGCGGCCGGGCCGATGAACTGCGGTTCCGCGATGTACGCCGGTTTGGTTCGTTCGATCTGTTTATGGTGCGTGCCGAACTCGATTCATTTCTCGATGCGCGTCTCGGGCCGGAGCCGTTTGCCGTCGATCCGAAGTATTTTCAAAAGAAACTCGCTGGCACAATCCGTCCGCTGAAAGCGGCATTACTTGATCAAGCGCTGATCGCCGGTGTGGGCAATATCTATGCGGACGAGGCGCTGTTTGCGGCGCGGTTACACCCGAACACGCGAGCAAACGACCTCACCGCGAAGCAGTGCGAACGGCTGCGAATGGCAGTGGAAGCGGTACTGATGAAAGCAATCGACGGCCGCGGTTCGACGATCCGCGACTACATCGGTGGCTCGGGTTTGCGCGGCACATTCCAGAACGAATTCGCCGCCTACGGCCGCACTGGCGAACCCTGCACGCGCTGCGAAACGCCAATCGAAGTCCTACGCATCGCCGGGCGTTCCTCGCACTTTTGCCCGAAGTGCCAGGTGAAATAGACTCTCCTCTCTCGTGAGCAAACCGGACAACCGGCTAACCTTGCCTAGCTTCACTTCGGGCTTGCCCCTCTTTCGCGTTCCCCCTGAACGCGGGCTGTTTGCGCCGACGATACCACTTGCGGAACCCCACCCTCCGCGAGACGACGCGATGCTGCCGCGCTGGCTGATCACCGGTTGTTTCGCTGCAACGGGGTGCGTCGCGCCGTTCCCGCCACTCGATCGCATTCGCGAAGATACGGATCGCCTCGCGCTCGCCGCCGACCACCTCGATCGCGACGATACTCCCGGCGCAATCGTGCATATGGCCGCACACGTTCGCGCGCACCCCAGCGAAGTGATGACGCGGGCACATCTGGCGGAGTTGCAATTTCGCACGAAGCAATTCGACGAATCTCGCCTGCAATACGAGCAATTTGTCGCCGATGCGCAACCGATGACGGGTAAGCCGAAGTCGCACTTGCTGCACGCACACACGCGGCTGATGCAGATGGCCGACGAGCAAAGTGACCGATATGCGGAGAACCTGCACCGGGGAATTGGCTTAGTATGTTTGGTGCAACAATGGGACGCGAACCCCGAGCGGACCGATCCAGCCATCGCCACCGAGACTTTAGTGAAAGCCGCCATCGCACTTCGAGCCGCGCGAGACGAGCAACCGAGCGCCGCCCGCGCTCACTACTATTTGCACGAAGTCTACCGTCGCCTCGGTCAACCGAATGCCGCCCGCGCCGCACTCCGTGCCGCACGAGCCGCCAACCCCATCCGCCTCACGCCGACCGAGTCGGCACAATTGGCATCGTTGCCGCACGGCTAAATCACTTGACGGTGATCGGCGGGAATTGCTCGTCGGTTAGCTTCTGGAATGGGTCGTGATCGCTGGTGAAGGCGAGTTCGACGGCGGCGGTGCGGCTGACGCGGATCGTGAGTTTTTGCACCGGCTCGGGGAATATCTCGCCATCGCAGTAACCGTGGAGTGGTCGCCGAACCGAGTCGACCGCTTCGAGCACGATTTCCGCATCGAGCGACAAAACAGCGGCCCGCCAGAACGCCGGTTTCAGTACGTTCGAACCGACGAGCAGCAGCACCTCCGTGTTCAACGGCACCGGCGATGCACCCATCGCGCGGGCATACGACGTCGAACCGGCGGCGGTCGAAACGAGCACGCCATCGCCGACGAGTTGCGGGATCCGTTCGACGCCATTCACCGTGACGCGGACCCATGCCGTCTGGCCGGTCGCGCGTTCGACCCAGGCTTCGTTGAACGCAATCGATTCGCGAATCGAGCCATCGCACAGCACCGCTTGCACTTGCAATAATGGCAGGTGGTAAAGCAGCAATTCTTGTTGCCAGAACGCCGAGACTTCGCGCCCGCTGAGCAGAAACCCGACGCCGCCAGTGTTGATGCCGAAGAACGGCAGGCGGTCGCGCCAGTGTTTGCGGATCGCCCGCAACATCGTGCCATCGCCGCCGATCGGCACGATCATCGCCGGCTCGCCGGTCGTATACGGCGCGAGCAATTGGCCGTAATTCGTAGACTTTTTATTCCAGCCATCGACGAACAATTGAAACTGCGCCGCACTCGGCTTGAAGGTGGTGCGCTCGGATTGTTGGACATCGCGAAACAACCCGTGCCGCTGGATGTACGCGGCAACCGGCGGGTGCAAATAATCGTCGACCGGCTCCCACTGCGTCAGCATCATGCGGATGGTGTTGCCCGGCATGTGCGCGGTATGTTCGAGCAACACGTGCCGTGGAGGCAGATCGGCCTCTTCGAATGGCTCGCCGTGTTCGCGCAGCACGACGAACCCCGAACGCGACCACTCCTGCGCCCCGCGATCCCACTCTTTTTGAATGATGGAATTTCCCGTCGCGCCATCGCGAATCCAGTCGGTCGACACCACGTGCCAAACTTCGGAGTTCGCAATCGCATGGCGTTCCGCGAGCGCCACCGGCGGCGTGAACTCTTGGCGTTCGAGGTCGGTGAGATCGACGATGCACTTAGGCAAACCGCGAAAGTTCAGGTCCGCCATCGTGGCCCGGTGGATCGCTCGACTATCGGGGATCTCCCCCGGCTTCGCCCGCGGCCCACATCGCGGTCCACTCGGGACGACGATGACGCGATCGAATGTTTCGGACAACCGCTCGGCAATATGGCGATGGTGGATCGTCGGCGGATCGAACCGGTTGGCGTAGATCGCGATGCGCTGGGTCATCGGGCGCAGTTCCCTTCGCTGGCAGTGTGAACGTCACACATCCATGATACGCGCGGAACCGCTTTCTGCCGGGGAAGGGCGGCAAAACCGCATCTATAGCGATGGTTCAAACATGGGTAACCGCGTCTCAATCCAGCCAGCCCGTAGCGCAAGCAAGGGGAACCC
>JANXNT010000708.1 GCA_025353985.1 Limnoglobus sp. | reverse complement strand
ACAGCGGCCACCACGGCTGCGATTGTTGCCGCACAAGCGGGGTGGGCAGCTGAGCCGAGCAAGAAAGCGAAGCTCAAAAAGGCCGTGAAGTTCGGGATGATCGGCATCAAGGGATCGAACTTGGAGAAGCTCGAACTCGTTAAAAAGCTCGGTTTCCAAGGCGTGGAAATCGACAGCCCGAGCGGTATCGATCTCGATGATCTCGTGAAAGCCAAAGAAGCTACGGGGATCGCGATTCATGGCGTTGTCGATTCCGTCCACTGGAACGACACACTTTCCAGCCCGGATGAAGCGGTGCGGGCCAAGGGATTGAAGGCGCTCGAAGGCGCGCTTCGCGATGCGAAGAAAGTCGGTGCAGATACTGTGTTGCTCGTTCCCGGCGTCGTCAATAAAGACGTCACGTACGACCAGTGTTACGCCCGTTCGCAAGCCGAGGTTAAGAAGGCGTTACCGCTAGCCGAGAAGCTCGGCGTGAAGATCGCCATTGAGGTCGTCTGGAACGATTTCATCACGAAACCTGAACAACTGATTCAGTACGTCGACGACTTTAAGTCCGAGTTAGTCGGTGCGTATTTCGACTGTAGCAACATGCTGAAGTACGGCGTGCCGGCGGCCGAATGGATTCGCAAACTCGACAAGCGAATGCTGAAGTTCGACTTCAAAGGCTACAGCAAAACGAAGCAGTGGGTTGACATCGGCGAAGGCGATGAGGATTGGCCCGAAGTGCTGAAGGCACTCGCCGAAATCGGCTACAACGGCTGGGCTACAGCAGAAGTCGGCGGCGGTGGCGAGAAAGTTCTCAATGATGTCGCCGACCGCATGAATCGCGTTCTCGCATTGTCCTGAGATACGTAAAAGTCGGACCCGTCACACTCGTCGGCGTGGGTTGCACTCGATAATGAGTCGAGCGCAGTGCCAACGCCGAGAGGACGGGTCCGATGACTGAATGTTACATCACGCGATTCACGATGTCACGACGAATTTCCAGTCACTTTTTCAGTTGATACGCATCGTAGGCGTTCGTTCCGAAAACGCGATCCTCAGCCACTTGGCCTTTCTCCGCGATGTACTTCGCAGCCAAATCGTGGACGGTTGCGAACGGCGCGTAGAGATCGCTAACGGGCCAGTTACTGCCAAAAACGAGCTTCTCGACGCCAAACGTAGACCACACAGCATCGACGGCCGGGCGGTAAAAGTCGAGTGTGTTCGGTGCTTTCCCATCACGTTTTCGGGAACTGTCCACCCAACCGGAAAGTTTGCACCAAACGAATTCGCGCTTGCCGACGGCTTTTAAACCATCGAGCCACGCCTTCGGTGGTTCCTTGCCATCGATATGCACGTTTGCCATGTGATTGACCACGATTCGCAGCTTCGGTAACCGATCCGACAACTTTGCGACATCCACCAACATTTCCGGCCCGCCGTTGACATCGAGTGTCAAACCGGTGTCCGCAAAAGCCTGGAATCGAGCGAAGTTCGTCGCCGACTGGATTTCCTCGTGCGTGACGCGGATGCCACGGTAGAGCGGGTTCTTCTGGAATCGCTTGAGATTGGTCGTGAAGTTGGCATCGCTCGGTAACAATCGGCCAACGACGCCGACGACGATCGGGTTCTTCTCCGCAACTTCGAGCAGCCAGCGGTTGTCTTCGACCCAGGCGCTCGCTTCAACCGCAACCGTCCCGCTGATTCCGTGCGGCTTCACGAGTTTCTCGTATTCTGTCGGCATTACTTTCCGATACAGCGTGGCATCGCCCTTCCCTGGCCACGGCACGCCTTCCGGGCGAGTGGGATCATAGAAGTGCGTGTGCGTGTCGATTCGCAGTTTCGGATTGGCAGGATTCATCGCATTTCCTCAGTTGTTGGCGGCAATACGCTCGGATTTCGGGCGGGTTTTCCAACGGCGATGCAGCCAGAAGTATTGTTCGGGGTACTTGCGAACGAGCGATTCGATAGCCGTGTGGTAACGCTGCGTGATCGCTTTGACAGGGTCGGGGCTATTGGCGTAGTCTGCGGGGTCGATGACGTCGGCGCAGATGAACTCATATCGCATTGGCAACGCCACACGCGGCACGCCGATAACGAAGATTCGGGCCTGGAATTCGATTGCCATGAGTGCGACGGCTTTGTGCGCCGATGCGGGCCGACCGAAGAAATTCACGAATACGCCCCGTGGCCCCGCGTCTTGATCGGCAACCGTGGCCACCTTCGCGCCGCCTTTCATGACGGCTTCCAAGCGGTCGAAATCGTCCTTCTTCGCGATGATCGTTTGGCCGGTTCGTTGCCGAAACGTCTTCATGTACCGTTCGAGGTGCGGATTATCGAGCGTGCGAGCGATGGCGTAAGTTTTGTAGCCGAGCGCGCCGAGCGTGTAACCGGCCATTTCCCAGTTGCCGAAGTGCCCCGTAACCATAAGTAACGGGCGGTCGGACATGAGCAAGCTCATCATGGCGTTGGCGTTCACAAGTTTGCCATAACTGCGCCACGAATCGATCGAGAGCTTGCGCGGAAGCAAAATGATCTCGATGAGCAACGAGCAAAAGTGCCGATAACAACCGCGAACGAGTCGATCGATCTCCGCTTCGTGCTTCTCCGGGAACGCCGCCGCCAAATTCTCTGCGGCTACAACACGATGGCGTTTATCGAAGGTGTAGATTACCCACGCCAGACCCGACACGAATCCGAGAGCGGCACGCATCGGCACCGCTTGCACGATGCAAACGAACGCACGCACGGCCAAATACACGAGATAATCGACGACGCGATTACGAGCTTTCACCGACATAATTTCTCCATCCGTGGTTGGAGCTATCCTACCGAATGTTCTCGCAAGTTGTCCGTTACAACCGGAATATCGGGATAAACATCGGATTTCCGTCATATTCCCTTGACGTTGACCTGCATCGTCTTACGTTATCACTTCTTAGGAACGAGTCTCACCGTATACGCAAGGTTTCTGCCGCAATGTCTACGTTCATGGCTAACTCGGCAACGGTCAACCCACAGTGGTTCGTCATCGATGCGACCGATCAGGTCGTCGGTCGCCTGGCCGTTGTGATCGCGAATATCCTTCGCGGCAAACACAAACCCGAATACACCTACCACGCAGACACCGGCGATTTCGTCGTGGTCATCAATGTGGAAAAGGTCAAGTTCACGGGCAAAAAGTGGGACCAGAAGAACTATCAAACGTTCTCTCACTACGCGGGTGGTCAGAAGATCATTCCTGCGAAGGAAATGCTCGCCAAGAAGCCGGAAGAAATCATTCGGCTCGCGGTCAAGCGGATGATCCCACGTGGCCCACTCGGCTACAAGCAGATCACCAAGCTCAAGCTGTTCGCGGGGCCGAAGCACGAGCACCAAGCCCAACAACCCGTCGAATTCAAAGTCACACTTTAAGTTAACGTCTAGGGGACGCACAGGTCATGGCCGAGAAGAAAGAACCGAAGACGTACTACCTGGGCACCGGCCGTCGCAAGACAGCCGTCGCTCGCGTTCGTATCAGTGAAGGGAAAGGGGCCATCAGCATTAATGGCCGCGCTCTCGATCACTACTTCACCGAAGAAAAAGATCGTGCTGCCGTTCGTGCGCCGCTGACGGCCACCGAACTCGGCAACCGGCTCGATGTCACGGTTAAGACCGCAGGCGGTGGCATCACGGGCCAGGCCGATGCGATCAAGCAAGGCGTGGCCCGTGCGATCAAGGTGATGTTCTCACCACCTACCGAACGCAAATCGGTAACGCTGGGTCACGTGACCGCCGTTCGTGCACGCAACCTCAATACGAAATCGACGGTGACTTCACCGACCGTCCAGGCACCGGCTGTGAAGCCCGTCTTGCTCAAGCCGACCGTCAACGCGGACGGTACGGTAACGCCAGCTGCGCTTGCGGCACCGGCGATTGCGGAAGATCCCGCCATCGGCATCGTCAAG
>JANXNT010000662.1 GCA_025353985.1 Limnoglobus sp. | reverse complement strand
AAAGCGTGTACCCAGATCACAAATGGCGCAACTTCAAAAAGCGCTAGCGAGGGAGGTTCATCCGCAGCCGACGTTTGCGTTCGCCGCACGAATCGGGTTCGAATTACTCGCATCCGCAATGAGAGAGAAAATTTCGAAATGGTCGTCGACGCGCAAGAATCACTCCGGGTCGCCGATGAAATGCAAGCCGCTCATCGACGAATGATGCGATAGTCCCGACTGATCCCTGAACGATGAGAGATCGACCATGAAGCATTTACTCGCGGTTCCACTCTGTGTTTGTCTGGTCTGGGCGTCGGGCTGCGGACGAGCCACCCCGACGCTTACGCCCGACGAATTCGCCATGAGTTGGGAGAAGCACAAGGGCCAAACGGTGATTCTATCGGGGACGCCGAAACATCTCCTTGAGAAAAAGAAGGTCGCAATGTTCTACCCGACCGACGGGAAACACCGAATCATGGCCGAAGTTACGGAGGGCTTCGAGAACCTCAAGCCCGGCGAGCCTTGCAGGCTAAGCGGCAAAGTGAAGAGCATCGAAACCGCAACAATCATCATCGAGGGCTGCAAGGTCTTACCATGAGCAACGAAAACGATTCAGAGTTACATGTGGCCCTTTCGCTCTGCGAAAGGATAGCGATGCCGCAAGAATCACTTCTCCATCGCATTGAGCCAGTCTGTTGCTACCCTCTCGCGGAGCGAGAGGGCTACATCAGCGTGGCGGAAAACCCCTCGGTACGATTCCCACGAGTGTGATTTTGCCGTAAGATGCTAATTGCAGTGGATGAGTGAAATGCTGACATTCAAGCTGATATTCCCACCGCTCGTTTATGTTATTCTCGTTCTTAAGTGAAGCACTGTGATCTACCTCGATAATGCGGCGACCAGTTTCCCGAAGCCCGAGTCGGTTTACCTCGCGATGGATCGCTTCGCGCGGACGACGCTCGCGAACCCGGGGCGGGCGGGGCACAAGATGGCGCTGGCGTCCGAACATGCGCTCAACGACGCCCGCCATCGGCTGAACCAGTTCGTGAACGGCAAAGGCCCGGAGCGGTTCGTTTTTACGCTGAACTGCACCGATGCGCTGAACATGGCGATGAAGGGCACGCTCGATGCCGGCGATCACGTCGTTACGACGGACCTCGAGCACAACAGCGTGTCGCGCCCGCTCATGACGATGGCCGATAGTGGCTTCATCACGCTGACGCAGGTCAAGTCCGACGAAGGGGGCACCGTCGACCCGAACGAGATCGCGAAGGCGATTCGACCGAACACGAAGCTCGTCGCGGTCACGCACGCCAGCAACGTCCTCGGCACGATTCAGCCGATTACCGAGATGGGCCAAATCTGCCGCGAACGTGGCGTGCTTTTCCTCGTCGATGTCGCGCAAACGATCGGCGTGGTGCCGATCGACGTGCAAGCGATGAAGATCGATTTGCTGGCGTTTCCTGGGCATAAGTGCTTGTTCGGGCCAACGGGTACGGGGGCGCTATACGTCGCACCGGGCGTACAAATCCGGCCGTGGCGCGAAGGGGGCACCGGTGGCGATTCATCGACGCGGACGCAACCGAAAGACTTCCCGTACTTCCTCGAAGGCGGCACGCCGAACGTGTTGGGCATCGTCGGGATGATTGCGGGCCTCGATTTCGTCGAGAAGGAAACGCCCGCAAAACTACTCATGCACGAAGTCGGTTTGTGCGACCGACTCTACGATCAACTGAAGGACGGCCCGTTCCGATTCGTCGGCCATCGCGACCCGACGCGTCGCGTTGGCACGCTGAGTTTCTTTTGCGAATCGCTGCCCGCACCGGAGATCGGCGGCATCCTCGATCAGGCGTTCGACATCGCGATTCGCCCCGGTTTGCACTGCGCCCCATACATCCACCGCGCCGTCGGCAGTTTCCCCGATGGCCTCGTCCGCGTCAGCCCCGGCCCATTCAACACCGAAGCGGACATCGACGGACTCGCGGGTGCTTTACAAGAAGTGGTGAGTGTGTAGTGGCTAGTGGCGAGAGAAGAATCAGGCGGCTTGGCGACGCGGTTCTTGTATTGGAAGTGGCAGTACAGCGGCAGACTTTACGGAAGTGAGTAACCCGACGGCGCAGCCGAAGAAACTGGCGATGGCGCACCACATTGCGGACCCGTACCAAAGGCCGATCGTGTAGTTTCGACTGCCGATCAGGTCTTTGTTCGTTGCCAAGGCTCCGAGTAGGAGTACGGTGCCAAAAACGAATATGTATTTTGTGCGCCGTTCCCGGTACATTTGCGCAAATAGTAAGCCTGGCAGTAACAGCGTGGCGAAGTGTGGCACGCTCGACATTGGCGACATCAAGAGCATTGCGGACACGACCATGCCGCACTCCCAGGCGATGCGGCGTTCGTTCCTTCGCCCGCGGATGATGGCGGCCAGCGCAAGTGTGCCGAGGCCCGCGAAACAGCCGATTAACAAGCGTTTGAGTTCGTTTGCTGGCATCGATGCCGGTATCGCTTGCACTTCGATTTTGTGGTGAACGACGCTCCACGTCGTGCTCGTCCAGCGGTTCATGGCACCCACCAGCGATTGATTGTAAAAGATCTCGCTCGCCCAGATTCCCGGCGAATAATCCGGGCGTGCCATCGGTGCCAGGTAGAGTTCGAACCAGTTCGAAACCCACGTGCCGCTGGCGGGGCGATGAACCAAGTCGGGTAACAGATTCGCGCCGATGGCAATGACGATCAACCACATTGCCGCCAGCGGCTTGCCTTTAATCAGCAAGTATGGTGCGAACAGCAGTGGCGTGCATTTCATTGCTGCGCCGAAGCCGAACAGCGTGGCGGCAGCGAGCGATTTCCCACGTGCGAAGTAGGAACAGCCGCCGAGTACGAGTGCCGCCACGATGACATCGGTCTGCTGATGTGCATAGCAATGGAAGGCGAAGATTCCCCCCGCAATCGCGCCGGGGATCGCGAACCCGCCTGCGAGTTTCGTGGCAGAACGGACCATACAGAACAGGCAGACGAGGTTACAAGCGTAAAACGCGATGCGATTCGCGGTGTGTGACATTTTCGCGAATGGTACCGCCAGAAACGCTTGAAACGGCGGGTACGAGTAGCCATCCGCCTGCGCATAAATGTCCCGCCCCGCCAGCAAATGCCCCGCCGTCCGCACGAACACCGCGTCCCATTCCGAGCGTTCCCGAGTCACGAACGGCACGCCCAAACCCACGATTGCCGCAACCAACAGCACGTCGATGAGCGCACGCGACCGATACCCCGCCACTGGTAAGGTATCGGTTCGGTCCGAATGCAGCCGAAGTCGCGGGTAAAGTAACATCTCGAACAAGATCGACGGAACCGATGGCGGAGAATCATCGAATCCGTTGCAAATGGCGCAAAGTGGCAATTCTTTGGCGCGGATCGGCGTTTAGCCGCGCGTGGGACGTGAAGGTGGGTGACGCGCTCCGCTTCGAAGACTGCGCGTCGCGGCGAATTACTCGCGTTACACGGGTTGCGTGGGGTTGGAAATCGGTGTGGCGGCCACGTTTGGCCTTGGCATCTCCAGTTCAAATGCGCCTTCGTCGGATGTGATAATCATCACTTTCCCGCCGGGAAGGATTGCGAGCGTATGTTCGACGTGGACGCTCGGCATGCCGTCTTTGGTGACGACGGTCCAGTGGTCGCCGAGGACTTTCACTTCGGCGGTGCCCATGTTCACCATCGGCTCCACGGCTAACACGAGGCCCGGTTCGATGCGGAAATCGTGCTTGCGGGTTTCGCGATTCACGAAGTTCGGCACCTGTGGGTTTTCGTGCATGACGCGGCCGATGCCGTGGCCCACGTAGTTCGTCACCACACTGAAGCGGTTCGTCTCGGCGTGCTTCTGCATCTTGCTCGCGACTTCGCTCCACCACTTCCGCTTCGGCAGTTCGTCGATGGCGATTTGCAGCACTTCCTCGGCCACCCGCAGCAACCGCAGCCGTTCAGGCCGCACGGTGCCAATCGGGATGGTAATCGCGCGGTCGGCACACCAGCCGTTGTACTTGCACGCCGTATCGACCTTGAGTAAATCGCCGTCTTTTAAGGTGCGTTCGCCGGGGATGCCGTGAACGACTTGCTCGTTAACGCTCAGGCACGTGACGGCGGGGAACGGCACTTTGCCCGGGTAGCCCTTGAAGAGCGGAATCGCGGAGTGGGAGGCGTAGAACGCTTCCACAGCACGATCGATCGCGATGGTTTTGACGCCGGGTTTGGCCATGTCGCGGCAGATTTTCAGCGCGCGGCAGACGAGGATACCGGATTCGCGCATGAGTGCGAGTTCGCGGTCCGATTTCAGTTCCGGTGGGCGGGCAGCTTGCGTACGGAGCATATTCCCAACGGCACGAAAGACGTGCCACATAAGAGATTCCAGTTAGAAGGTTCGCTGGCGGACAACGATCCGCAAGCTATCGGCCACTACCTTCGCAACGCTTTCGCGATGTTGGCGTATATGGTTTCGACCGGTTCCATCGCGGGCACTTCGATCAATACACCGGCATCGCGGTAATGTTCGAGGAGCCTATCCGTATTCTTATGGAACGCGAGCAACCGGCGGCGTGCGGTGGCTTCGGTATCGTCGTCGCGCACGGTGAGTGGCAAGCCACATGCATCGCAGATCATCGCCCGTTTCGGCGGAGTACCGCCACCGCAGTTCGGGTTCGCACAACTGCGACGGTCGGTAATTCGGCGCACTACGTCGTAGTCGCTAATCGTCAGGTGGAACACCGCATCGAGTTTCCGTAACTGCTGCCACAGCAGGTCATCGAGCGAAATCGCTTGTGCGTAGGTTCGCGGATAGCCATCGAGTACGAACGATTCGGGCCGGTCGCGTAGTCGTTCGGCCACGATGTCGTTGACGATCGCATCGGGGGCATATGCTCCGCGTTCGAGCAACGGCCCGACGGCTTGCCCGATATCGGTACGCCCTGCAATCGCATCGCGGAGGATCGCCCCCGTGCCGATCGACATCAGCCCGAGGCGAGCGACGAGGAGTTCCGCTTGCGTCCCTTTCCCGCTGCCGGGCGGCCCGATTAACACCAAACGCATGAATCCGGCCCACGTTCGTGACAGGTACGCCGGCCTACTCCGGTTTTTCACAGTTAGGTATTGTGAGAATTACTCCCCAACACAGGCAAGTGCCACCGCGATTTTGTGGCAGAAGGTGGCGAATCCCTTCGATATCGAGCGTAATACTTGTCAGAATGCGATTTGTTACCGATGGAATTCGAGGATTGTCGCGATGACCAAGCCGTTCGATACGACGCTGAAGGATTTGCTGAACGTCTTCGCGGTCGATTGGGCGGACTGGCTCGGTCCGCGAATCGGGCTGTCTGCCGACCTGGAAGTGGAGCCACTCGACGTCGATTTGTCCACGGTGCAGATGTCCGCGGACAAAGCGTTTCGGCTACGCCCGCCCGCCGAAGGCATCCTCCATATCGAGCCGCAAGCGTCGTGGGACGGCGGGTTCCCAGGGAGATTGTTGCGCTACAGCGCACTCCTGCACGACCGCTACGGCGGCCCAGTGTACTCGATTGCATTGTTGTTGCGCCCCGAAGCCAACGCACTGGACATCACCGGTGTCGTCAGCCGAAAACGTCACGACGGGCACGAATATCACCGCTTTGAATATTTCGTAGTCAAGGTGTGGGAACTACACGTGGAGCCGTTGATGGCGAGCGGCCTCGGCGCGCTGCCGCTCGTTCTCCTCACTGATGAAGCCGAGGGTCGCCTCGGCACGCTCGTCGATCGGATCGACGAGCGTATGCGAGCGGAGCACGTGCCCGATGCACGTAGGATATTCCTGCTAACGTGCGGGTATATCCAGCTCGGATTGCGGTATACTGAGGTGGAGATTCTACATGCGTACACGAGGGTCCGAGGAATGAAAGAGTCATCGACGTATCAGGCGATCCTTGAAGAAGGCCGAGTAGAAGGCGAGATCAAAGGCGAGATCAAAGGGATCGAAAAAGGCCAGGCAATTGGCTTGTTGAAAGGCGAGCAGAACTCCTTACTTATCATCCTCCGCGATCGGTTTGGCGAGGTTCCCGCCGAAATCGAATCGCGAATTCTGGCGGTCACCGAGGCGGCGAGATTGCAGCACGCGATCCTGCGTGCGATTCGGATTTCCTCGATCGACGATCTCGAACTGTAAACAAAATGACGCCGCCCGCAGGCTTGGGGTATGCCCCGTGCATCTGCGAGCGGCGTCGTGGTTCGACGGTGCAATATTACATATCCCTGTGAAGACAAAATGTCCGCCGGATGAAGATTCGCCGAGACTCTGCGCGAGCGTGACGGTTAGGCAATTTGAAATTGGGCGCGAATGCGCACGAATCGTGCGCCGGTTGCATTCGCGGCGGATAAAGTCAGTGATAGATTTTCACGTCCGCCGAACGGAAACAGGCACATGACGCAGCGGCGAACCGGGTTCACTCTCATCGAACTGCTCGTCGTGATTGCGATCATCGCGATCCTGATCGGCTTGCTATTGCCCGCGGTGCAGAAGGTGCGCGAAGCCGCCGCCCGCATCCGTTGCACGAACAATTTGAAACAACTCGCGCTCGGGTTACACGCGCACGAATCGGCGCTCGGCCGGTTCCCGCCGGGCATCGCGCACGCGGGCAGTGACGGTCGCTATACCTCGATCTTCGTTGAACTTCTTGCGTACATCGAACAGCCCGCGATTGTGGCGAATTGGAACTTCACGAACCCTGCGAATAACTTCACCGGAAGCAATCCGCCGGGTGCGACGCCGCTGGCAATGTTCGTCTGCCCGAGCGCGAACGTGAGCCAAAATCCCCTGACTTACGGTAGTTCCACGGCAGGGATTTCGACGTATGCGGGCAACGGCGGGGCGCGCTCGTTCCCGCCGATGTTGG
>JANXNT010000581.1 GCA_025353985.1 Limnoglobus sp. | reverse complement strand
GCCATCCTCATCGGCCTGCTCCTGCCCGCTGTCCAGAAAGTCCGAGAAGCGGCGGCACGCGTGAAGTGTCAGAACAACCTGAAGCAGCAGGGCCTTGCGCTACACTCGTTCCACGACGCAAACAACTACTTGCCGCCGGCGAAGGCGCAAGGGCCGGTCACTGCTGGCAGTTACCCAGGCTTGGCGGCCGGGCAGATCTACAGCCACACGGGGTACCTCTTCCTGCTGCCTTACCTAGAACAGGACAACCTCTTCAAACAGTACCAACTCAACTACCCTTCTGAGAACGCGGGATCACAATTAGCGAACGGAGGCATCACGGCAACTCACCCCAACGCGGTCGTGGTCGGCACGCGGGTCGCCATGTTCGAGTGCCCTAGCGACGATGTGCCGCCTGTAGACAACGATTCTGGTAGTTGAGGTGCGGTCGGGGGGATGAATGCCAAGACGAACGCGCGTCGCTCGAATTACCTTTTCTCGACTTACGACAACGTGGAGTGGAACGGCGATTGGTCGAGCAGTCCGGTTCGTGGCGCTTTCGGCACGAAAAGTCGCTGCCTATTGACGAGCATTACCGACGGGACGAGCAACACGATTGCAGTCGGCGAGTCGAAGCAATTGCACGCGGTCCAATCGCTGAACTGCGGGGCACCGTACCGGGGTTCCGGGACACTCGCTTCGTCCCACGGCACGACCAAAAACCGCTACCTGAACATTTACTGGGGAATCAACTACCCGCACCCGGATTACGACAGTATCTGCGGCGGTGTCGCCGGATGCTGCCCCGGCCGCGGGGGGAACCAGTGCCAATACGCTTGGGGCTTCGGATCGTGGCACTCTGGCGGCGCGAACTTCCTGATGTGCGATGGCTCCGTGCGGTTCTTGCCGAATAACTCCGATGCCGCGACCATCATCGCCCTATCCACGATCAATGGCGGAGAGGTGGTCAACTTACCATGAGTGCCTCTTCTATCCGCCATGGCATCGTGATTTTGCTCGGCCTGGCACTACTGTCCGGGTGTGGGTCCGAGGGTCCGACAGTCACGGGCCTGGTGAAACTCGACGGACAACCCGTCGATGGGGCCATGGTTCGGTTCTATCGCACAACCGATGCCGCGGAACCGGCGTATCACGCGGTCAGCGGTAAAGACGGTACATTCCAAATGCCGGGCGGGGACGCGGGACACGGTGGTGTGCCGTCCGGTAACTTCACGGTGACGGTTTCGAAATTCAAGACTGGGATGATGGCGATGAAAAGCGCGAAGGAGGCCGCGCCCGAGGCCTCAATTCTTCCGGCCAAGTACGCGGACGTGAACCGCTCTCCGTTCAAACACGTGCTGAAGGCCGGATCAAATCACTTGGAACTCGCAATGGAGGGCGGCAAGAAGTGACAGGTGGATTTGTATTTCTGGTTCTCGCGCTCGTCAGTTTTGCAGCGATGGGGATCCTCCACAAATTGGGCGACCGCCTGAAATGTCAACCCGTCGCCGAGCTGCGGTCACGATGTCCGCTGGAGGTTTCACCGCGGGTATACGAGCCGCAATCGCTGAAGGCTCGGCCGTGATGCCACTGATCGTGCCACTGATGGCCGTTCCGTTTGGCCTGCTCGCAGCGGCGGCGCTATGGACGTTTCAAGCCGGTGTTCGCCACGGGAGCATCTCGACCAGTTGGCTGCTGTTGAACATGTCGGTGGTCGTTCCAACGGGACTTTCGGTCGCACTGTATGGGGAAGCGGTCAGCCCGAAAACAGCCGCTGCTCTGGTCCTGATCGGGGCGGCAATGGTGCTCGTTTGGCGGGATCGGTGGAAGTCCGAATCCCGATTATCGCGTGAAGGGGGAGGAGACTCATGTGGTTCCGTCTGATGCTCCTCGCATTCGTTTTCAACGGCCTGGGCGACTTCGGTCTTTCAGGAACTGGGACTGGCAAAGGCTTTCACCCCGCATTATCTCGTCGGCTGGTACGCGGCTGGCACGATTGGTGCGGTGATCGCGGCGGCCAAATCAAAAGTCCGTCCGTCTCGGTCGGACTGGTTAGTCGGCTTCGGGCTTGGGGTATGTAGTGCCTTCGGCCAAATCCTGCTCGGCCTGGCGCTCGCAA
>JANXNT010000555.1 GCA_025353985.1 Limnoglobus sp. | reverse complement strand
CGAAAGCAACGGCGTCGCGACGCAGGGGATGCCCGCAAGGAGAATCTTGTCGAATGCCTTTTCGAGCACGTTCAGGCAGGCGACACCGACGATGGCATCGACGTGCCCAGAGACGATAATCTTCAGTACGATCGGCGTGCCTTCGGAAACGAGCACCTTGTACCCGAGTTCCTCAGCCTTGCCCTTGAAGTCCGCAACCGAACAGGCTCCGCACTTCTCGCAGTCGAGGCCGAATTCGTCGTAGTCCGCCGGGCAACCTTCGGCATTTTTCAGGCAGTGCGGCAACAGCATCAACCGGCGATTAAATGGTATCGCGGCAACTTGATCGCGCCAGAACTCGTTCGTCAGCATCACCATCGCGAAGCCGAGAAACTCGTCGGCCATATTCAGCTTTTCGAGCAAAAACACAGCATCGGTGCGGGTTTCATCGCGTGTGAGTGGCTTCGAGCGATCGAACCCCATCGCGTGTTGACGCGCCGCATCGCGCAGCCGATCGCGATCGATGCGAGAAGGGGGAACGATTTTGAACCCGGCCGTGCTGGTTTTCTGAAATGAGGATGTTTCCGGTTCGACGTCTGTCGTCACGTTGGGTTCCTTCGCATCAAATGTCGGAATAGCGAGGTTCGTCAATCATCGTTCGGCAGGTTCGCACGCGCATCGGCCAGAGATACCGCAGCTCTGCCATTACCTTTCTATCAACGGTATGAGTTTGCAGGAATGGGGCTACGCCGAGAAATGAAAACCATCGGTGAACTCGGTAACATGCGTATCGGAAGTGGACTGAAGCCAGCGAGGGACGAACCACAAAATGCCAGCGACCGCAGAACATTTCGTGCCAGCCCGCAGCGCAAGCAAGGGGAACTCTCGCAAAACTCCATGCCGTCACTCGAACGTGGAAGCGCATCCCTTGCTCGCGCAGCGGGCTGGCACGATAGCATCCCTCGCTGGCGCGTCGGGCTAACAAATCCATTCCCGTTAGCCCGACGCGCTAACGAGGACGAACTGGCAATCGCTGTCACGATTTCGAACCGCCCTCCGTTTCCAGTTGCGCCTATTTGGCCCGTACCAGCGCCAACACTTCGCCGACGAATTTCACGGTGAGGCTTGTCGCGTCTCGATGTACTGACAAGTCTCATAGACGCGCACTAGAATAACACCCGATGCATGAGAAAGAGTGCCCGGCCCAGACGGTACAACCATCGATTGTCGGGACTAAGCCATGAAACTTGAAAAGCTCTCTTTCGTCGAATTTCCAGGACAACCGTCCGAGTGGAAGTTCGATGATTTCACGTTGGGTCAAATCAACCTCGTTGTCGGTCGAAATGCAGTAGGCAAAACGCGACTTTTGAACGTGATTAGTTCCCTTGGAAAAATGTTGACAGGCGAAACTAAGGAATTGGTTTATGAAGGGCGATTCGAGGCGTTCTTCTCGGAGGGACTTACTACTTGGGTCTAT
>JANXNT010000543.1 GCA_025353985.1 Limnoglobus sp. | reverse complement strand
TCGAAGTCGTGCGGATCGTCAACGACGCGGTGGCCAAATTGCCCGCGAGTGCGACGCCGAGCGACGACGAAATCATCGACCTCGTGCAGTACATCTCGTGCATCCCGGATGCCGTGCGACAATCGCTCAAGCGGCCCGAAGACCCAACGGGTACGACGCTGCCGGCTGGTTTCGCGCTGAATTCGGCGAACGACATCGCGAAGGTGTTGCCGCCAAGGTTGCCGCGATTCAAGCCGAATATGACCGTCCCGCATAGGCCCGCACTGACGCTCGTTCGCCTGCTCGGCATGGGCGGCTTCGGCGAAGTCTGGTACGCACGCCACAACAGGCTCAGTGAATTATCGGGTGCGATCAAGTTTTGTTTCGACAAAAATGGCCGCGATCTCATTCATGAAGCCGAACTCATTAACCGTGTGATGACGGCGAAGCACCCGAACATCGTGCCACTAAAGGATGTGCACCTCGAAGGCGATACGCCGTGGCTATTGTTCGAGTATGTCGGCGGTGGTTGCCTGACAGACTCGATTCACGTATGGGCGGCACTGGCGAACGAACAGCGTTTGCCGAAGGTGCTTGCGGCCATCGAACAACTGGTGCAAGCGATCGCACACGTGCATCTGCTCGCAAACCCGATCGTTCACCGCGACCTGAAGCCGTCGAATATTTTAATCGACAATGAGACACTTCGCGTCACCGATTTCGGCATCGGCAGCGTCACGGCGAAGGAGCTGAACCTGCTCGAAAGTCGCGGGCAAAGCACCCAGGGCGGCCGGTTGCTGAGCTACATGCGCGGCTCGCACACGCCGACCTACAGCAGCCCACAACAGCGCCGCGGCGACGACGCCGACCCGCGCGACGACGTTCACGCACTCGGCGTCATCGCCTACCAAATGCTAACCGGCAAGCTCGATCGCGGCCCCGGAACCGGAGCGCAACGTGCTCTAAAACGGATGAAAGTACCCGACGATGTGACGGAATTAATCCTCGATTGCGCATCGGAGGAACTCGAAGATC
>JANXNT010000534.1 GCA_025353985.1 Limnoglobus sp. | reverse complement strand
ATAGACCGGTATTTTGACCTCTGCATAAATCTGTAACTTCTCGCCGCGGTCGTATGCGAGAGATGAATCGGAAATTTCCACAAGTAGAACGATTTCACTCGCTCTTGCATGTCGTGCTCGATAACGTTGGACTGGGCCTATCCACACCGCCAAATCGGGTTCAGGTTCGCTATCGGACAAAGTAATTGGACCCTGGGACACGAGGCAGTATGGTTTAGGAATGATCTCAGTCAGCAATACTGTCGTTTGTTGCAACGCATACCGATGTGCGGGATTGATCACAGCTTTCTCCACAATCAGTCCACGTAGCAGTTCGCAACGGTCGTCCTCAGCGAGGAACCCAATCTCGCCCATCCGGTGATATTCCTCCACCGTGAATCGTTTGATTACTGGCAAGCCATCATTCGCTGGTTTCGGTGGCTTCAAAGTGCGTGCCGTCGAGCGGATCGTGCGATTCATCGTTTCCCCATTCGCTGGTGATTGACATGTCGAATCGTAAGGGAAGTGAGGTGTGTGCGATAGGCGAGAAGTGCAAAAGGGTGACTGACGGGATTTGAACCCGCGGCCTCTAGAACCACAATCTAGCGCTCTAACCAACTGAGCTACAGCCACCACGTACCTTAAATTTACACGATTCCTGCGCCCCGTCAACTGTGCGGGGCGCTGTTTTTGCGGCGAACTCAGTTCTCGGGGATCACTTCGCCATCGTTTCGCACGCTCATCAGTTCCAGAACGTACGGGCTGGTGATTTCCGGTATGGCTTTCACGTGGCCGTCGGCGAAGCAGAACATGACGACTTGCGTGTGCATACTGCCGAACTTCCAGCCGGTGTCGTTGGGGTTCGTCGTTAGCGGAAATCGCCGCCCGGCCGCACGGGTGTTGCACTGGTAAAAATCGCCGTTGTACTGCGAGCAATCCCACCAGCCGTAGCCTTGTTTCCCTTGGGGAACGTGCTTTTCGCCGATCAGGAACGTGTTACTCAGGCCGTCGGAGAAGTCGGCGAACCGCAGCGGTGTGCCCAACTGGAACGCGCCGCGCATGTCTGGGGCGGTATTCGACGGCGTGTCGTTTCCAGAGCGGTCGATGCTCGCGGCATAGTCGCCGAGCGCGCCGGGGAAATGCGTACTGCCACCGGTGCTCGGAATGTCGCCGTTGATGCTGAGTATGATCCCCGACGACGAGGTCCGGCGGCTCGGGCAGAAGTAGTTTTTCACGGGCGACTGCCTTGCGACGACCGATTGGTCGTAATACTTACGGCTGAGATCCCAGCGCCGGTACAAGTTGTCTTGCTCCAGTTGCGGCAGAATCATCACCGCCCACGTGGCATACCCGCGGTCGGCGGCGCTCCCGAGCGAACTCGGGGGCAGTTTCTCCATCGCGTTCTCGTAGTTGTGCATCGCCAACCCGAGTTGGTGTAGGTTGTTCGCGCAACTGATCCGGCTGGCCGCCTCACGCGCCTTTTGCACGGCAGGCAGTAACAGCCCCATCAAGATCGAGATGATCGCAATCATTTCGATCCTGATGGGGCTGTTACTTCCGGCCGTCCAGAAGGCGCGTGAGGCCGCCAGCCGCATTAGCTGCGCGAACAACCTGCACCAACTCGGGTTGGCGATGCACAACTACGAGA
>JANXNT010000506.1 GCA_025353985.1 Limnoglobus sp. | reverse complement strand
GTTACGCATTTATAGCGGTCAATTTTCGGACCTCAGTCCACTCATCGGGTTACCGCTTCGCCATGCAGCGTTCGACAGCAATTTCAAAATTTCCGACATCAATTCGCTGAAGGGTATGCCACTCGAAATCCTGAGTATCTGGGGGTTCATGGGGCACGATATCTTGCCGCTGAAAGGGATGCGATTGCAAAGCCTAAACATTGGCGGGGGCGAAGTCAAAATCGATCTCGAACCGCTCCGCGGACAACCGATACGCTTACTCTGCCTAAACCTCACGAAAATCGACGACTTGTCGCCATTGAAGGGAATGCCGCTCGAAGTGTTGGCATTTGAGAAGACCGAAGCGCGCGATCTTACACCACTCATCGGCATGCCTCTCAGTGAATTGAAGTTCGGGAATACGAAAGTCACGGACATGAACCCGATCCGCGGGATGGCACTGAAAGTATTGGAGTTGGACTATCAACATGATCGCGATGCCGAAATCCTCAAAGCAATTCCGACACTCGAAACGATCAACGCGAAAAAAGTCGACGACTTCTGGAAGGAACAGGAGCAGAAAAAGAAGTGAGGGGCAATTGTTTAGTAGAGTCGAGGAGTGGCGCGGTGGCTTCGGGTGGTGGGATGGCGGCCCGCCCTCTGTTGATGCTTCGCACGCAACCACGGCGGAGCCTGCGACACGTGTGCAACAGCACCACCTGCCCGGCTCCCGTCGCCCAAACGGACTCCGCGACGTCGTTCGACGACTCGTCTCCTCGCGGGTCGTTTGACAGACCCCAAGAACCGTTTCAAGATGGTACCCGAGCGACATCGACTCGGCCCATTTCCAGATACTTGTCGTTCGAACGGGGAACCCAAAAGATCCAGCTATCGCTCACGCGACACTTCGGCGACGCCTTCGCTTTCTCATGCAGCAACCTTTGGAGTTTCCCGACCGTTTTCGGAGGGTCTCGCACCCATGGGACCAACACCACCTTTCCACGGCGCACGCCTGAAGCGCAAGCTATCGCGTCGGGCTGGCAGGAAAAAACCATTCCCGCGCTTCGCTCCGCAAAGCCTACGCGGCGAGGCTAAACGAGAATCGCAACTTCGGAATTTACCGGTTCGTTGGCGTTCCGCGCTTTCGCGGTTCGTATGTCGTTAAGTACGTCATCACGTCGTCCTCGAACGTTGTGCGTGGCGTGCCCATGCTGCGCATTTCCTCGATC
This sequence comes from Limnoglobus sp., assembly GCA_025353985.1. Lineage (GTDB taxonomy): Bacteria > Planctomycetota > Planctomycetia > Gemmatales > Gemmataceae > Limnoglobus. The sequence continues at coordinate 3,980 of JANXNT010000506.1, read as the reverse complement.
GCTTCGGCGGCGCTCCAGCCGTCGTATTCCATGCGATATACTGCGACGTAACCACCCGTGCGATGGATGCCCGCGAAGCAATGCACTAGCACCGGCTTCTTGATTTCGGGATCGCTAAGAATGCGAAGAAATTCCGTCATATTCGCTGCCACGGGGTGCGAGCCATCGGGGAGTTGCCAGCGGGCTTGGGCGAAGCGGAAGTGCGTGATGCCTTGCTCGCGACAATAATCGACTTCGGCCTGATCTGCCGAGACTTTGCCTTCGTCTTTCGAATCGCGCAGGCTAATCACCGTGCGAATGCCGAACTCGCGAACGGTACGCTGGAAACCCTCCGGCGTCATCTGCCCGCTGCGGTACAGCACGCCATCGTCGACGACGCGAATGTTGCGATAATTGCGGTCGCGTTCGACCTTGTAATAGATCGGCACCAGCACGATGCCCAACAGCATCAGCGAGGCAAGAACGTAACGAATCGCTGGCATCCTTGCACCTTTTCCTACGCGGCGAGGCTCGGTGGTTGCACCGATGGCTTCCGCATCATGCGATTCCATGCGGCAATTGCGACCCGCGAACTCCAACTGTAACCGGGGTCGGGCGTCGGCGGTTGCAAATCCATCGTGGTTGGCCGAAACGTGATGATGACGAGTAACGGCGCGTACCACAAGACGTAAAGCCCGCCACGATCTGCGAACCAAAATTGGATGCCGATGAGGATCGCCGCACTCATCGCGGTGGCATGGTTCATCGTTCGCACGGCGGGCCAGAAGAAGCTCATCGACACGAACGCGACGAACACGATAAACACCGGGAGCCGGTACGCCCAGTGCAACCCTTGCCACAGGCTTTCGGTCATCGGGCGTTGCCACGGCTGCCAATCCGAAAGGTGCATCACGCGAGCCATGCCGCTCGGGAAGAACCCCGCCGACCACAGCACCGCAATCGTCACCGCGAGCGCCACGGCACCCGCCGAAAGGAAGCCACTGAGGAATCGCCACGCCCCACGCCGCCAGTAAAAGTGCAACCACACGGGTAACAGCAACACGGGGAAAAACGTGCTGCCCGCCGCCAAACCGAGCAACCAGCCGCTCACGCGCGGATGCCGATAGCAGTAGATCGCCCAGACCGTAAGGGCAGCCGGTAACACGTGGTGCAGTTGCGCAATGTGGAACGCGGTGTACGGAATCAGCAGGTGCAACCCCGCCATCGCCACGCCGGTTTCCGCATCGCGAAAGTGGATGATGCCGATGAACAATAACCCGATGACCACGGCCAAATGGCACAGCATCGCGAGTACCCGCTCGACCCAGGCACGGGCTTCGTCCATCGCGGCGGGGTCGCTGGCGTCTTGCCCCTGCGAGACGACGGCGGTCGCGCCTTCGGTAACGGCCGAGATCGCTGCCGACTGCTTACCGACCGATTGCCACGCATCGGTTGGGCGCTGAATCGCGACAGCCGAGAGACAAAAGAATAGCGCGATACTGAACCACGCGAGGCCGGGAATCGTCAGGTTCGAGCGAAATGTCGGGCGTCGTTCGAGCGACAAGTCGTACAAGCAGCGTGCGAGCCAGAACGCCGACGCGGACAGCAACCAGCAGTAGCCGATGAACCGCTCGCGGTTCGCCGCGGGCGATGTCGCTTCTGCATGGAGGTTCGCTTCCTGTATCAGTAAGAAGCCCGGCACGAACAGGAACAGCGCGAGCAGATCCCAATTTCGCAAGCTGAGCAGCCGCGAAAATTGAAAGAACAAGGCCACCGCCAACATCAGCGCGAAGTAGAACCACGTCGCCGAGTTCGGCAGGTGAAACTCAAAGAAGATCGAGTTCGGCACAACACCCTCGATAGCAATCCGCAGAACGATGATGCGTATGTTATATCAGGAGGCGCGACGCGCAGAATCCACGGAAGTCACGATTGGGCTACGCACTTAGTTCTGTTGGTCGGTTTTCATGTGGCAGTTCTTGTACTTCTTGCCGCTGCCGCAGTGGCAGGGGTCGTTGCGGCCGATCTTTGCGCCGATGTTGCGGATCGTTTCGATCTTCCTCGGTTCGCCGCCGCTGGCTGCGTTCGCCGATGCGAGGTCGGACTCGACTTGTGCCGACACTTGCGAGGCCCGTGCCCGCATCGCGCTTTCGGCTTGTTGCTGCGAGGCCATTGCACCGGCGTAGTAAGCGCGTTCGACTTGGTCGTCGCCGACGTCTTCGATCTTGAACGCAAGTTCCGTGGTGCGGTCTTCGATGCCTTCCCACATGCCGTCGAACAGCTTCATGCCGTCGCGTTTGTAGACGATCTTCGGGTCTTCTTGTGCGTAGCTCGATAGGCCCACGGTGCTGCGCAAATGGTCCATCGTCAGCAGGTGGCTCTTCCACGAGCTATCGAGTTGGTCGAGCACGAGCCGCCGTTCCATGTCGTGCATTTCGGGGCGGTAACGCAAATCGTAGGCGTTCAGAATCTCATCGCGAACGCGGTTGCGCGTCGAGCCGATCAACTTCTTCGGGTCGAGTTCGAGCTTCAGCGTTTCTTTGGACCACTCGATGAGATCGTTCGCGTCGGCGGCCTCGGCGGTGACGGCCCCGCTAAACACTTCTTCGAGCTTCGCGTCGATTTCCGGGTAATCGACCGCCGGGAACTGCGTCTCGCTGACCTTCAAAAGTTGTTCGAGAATCATCGAACGCGGCTCGGTGCGAACGACTTCCTCGGAGATTTCGCTCGAATGAAAGCGGTTCATCGCCCAGCCGTAGAGGTGTTCGCGGTTCGGGCGGTGCGTCGTCGAGGCGCGTTCGGGCATGTGCGCCGCCATGCCGACGCGGATCGGGAATTCGATGTCCTTCTGGCGGTACGCTTCGCGCACTTTCCGATGGAGTAGCTTCGTCAATTCGCCCGCTTCCTTATCGTCGACTTCGCGCGATTCGATCTTCAAACCGAACTTCACGCGTGCCCAATCGGCGAGCGATTCGGGGCCGTAATTGCGGTCGAGGAAGCGCTGGCCGTCGGTCAGATCGATCGCCTTGACGGCTTCGCTCGCACCGCTCAACAAGTAATCGCTGAGGTTCTCGCGGCCGATCGCCTTGAGGTCGGCGGCACCCACTTTCATGCCGAACCGCGACGTGGCGACACGCGCGAGTTCGTTCCACTTCCAGTCTTTTTCGTCGTCGTCGAGGCTGAGGTTTTCGTCCATCGCTTCTTGGATAAACACCGGTGCCATGTCGAGGGCTTTGTCTTGGGCGGCCTGTTTGGCTTCCTCGAAATTGCAACCGCGGAAGTCGCTGGCTTCGAACTCGACGGCGAAGCGGGTGGCGGCAAAGTCGGCGAAACTGCCGGTGCCATAGTCGGCGGCGGCATATCGCGTAACCGCGAGCCGGATCTGCGCGTCGATCATCGTTAAGAGCATCGCACGCGGGTTGCCGCCATCGAGCACCGCCTGTCGCGCGGAGTACGTTCGCTTGCGCTGTTGGTCCATCACCTCGTCGTAATCGAGGAGGTTCTTGCGCTGGTCGAAGTGATATTCTTCGACTTTGCGTTGAGCCTTTTCGATCTGCCGCGAGAGCATTCCGGACTCGATCGCTTCGCCATCTTTAAGGCCGATGAGCGGCGAGTTCATGAGCCGCATCATGCGTTCGCCGCCGAAGAGCCGCATCAGTTCGTCTTCGAGGCACAGGTAGAATCGGCTACTGCCGGGGTCGCCCTGTCGACCGGCGCGACCGCGTAGCTGGTTGTCGATCCGTCGGCTTTCGTGCCGCTCGGTACCGACGATGTGCAGTCCGCCCATCTCGGCGACTTTCCGCCCTTCTTCCTTCATCTTTTCTTTTTCGTCGATCTCGTTGACGGTCTTCTTCCAGACGGCATCGGGCACTTCGAGTCGCGTCGGGTACAGCGGGCGGCTGTCTTCGTTCTTGAGTTGCTTTAAGCGCGCCCATGCGAGCGTTTCGGCGTTGCCACTGGCGAGACTGGCTGCATTTACACCCGAACAGGGCGGCGCTTTT
>JANXNT010000451.1 GCA_025353985.1 Limnoglobus sp. | reverse complement strand
ATTACGCGAAGTTCGAGCCGATTGATCCGGCAATCGTGTTGTCGCTCGAACCGAACGGCCGCGCGGGGGCCGGGTCGCTCAACCACGTCGGCATTCGCTTGCCCGATGCGCGAACCCTCGTGGCGATGCAAGAGCGTCTGGAGAAAGCCGGCATCCGGTCGCAGCGCGAAGAAGGCGTCGAATGCTGTTACGCCAAGCAAACGAAGTTCTGGATTCACGACCCGGATGCGACGCTGTGGGAAATTTACACGCTCGACGACGACTCGCTCGATCATCGCGGCATCGGCCAAACGCAAGAAATGATGACCGGCAGCACGTTGCCCGACGAAGCCGCAATTTGGGAGCATCGCCTCGGTAGCGAAATTCCGATCCGCATCGACGCTTGCGACGACACGCAAGATGAAGTCCGCCTCCGCGGTAGTTTCAACGTCGCACTCAACGATTCGCAGCAACAGGCACTGATGTCCGAAGCGACTCGCGTGCTGAAACCGAAGGGCCGTCTGCTGATTCGCATCCTCTCCGGCGACAAAGCCCACCCCTCGCCAAACCTACCCGGCAGCGGTGCACCCGTGCGTTACGTCCCCGCAAAGGACGACATTATGGGTCTCGTCGCCAAGTCCGGCCTCACCGGTATCCGCCTGCTGAAGTACGACGAACCTCCCTGTTTTGTCAGCGACGGCGTCACCATGCGCGAAACGCACATCGAAGCATTCAAGGTGTAATGCATTCGTTTAGCCGCGCCGCGCAGGCTCGGCGCAGCGCGTGGCGCGAACTCTCGAAAATTGCGTTATCATCCGACATATCGTGCCCCGCGCTTCGCTCCGAAGACTGCGCGGCGCGGCTAAACGGGGACGGATAATCGCCGCCTCTGCTAGATTGACATTGTTTTGATACAGGAAGGATTACGGTAACCGTTCACGGGGTAAAACGCTTGAAATCCAAGGCTGTTTTTGACTGAGATTGCCTTAAAAGGTCGGTTTTGGACCGATTTCCAGCAACAGATACGCAAAAAGTCCTTAAAAATCGTCATTTGACCCCGTGAACGGTTACGGATTACGCGACCCCGCTCGCCTTTTGGATCCGGATTATGCGATCGAGAATATGGTTGGGCCTATTACTCGTTGTTGCTGGGTGCCAAGGCACTGCGAATGGACCCGTTGCGATTCTGCCGCTTGAGGTAGCGGGGCTTCACAACGTGTTCCGCGTTTCGGATCGTATCTATAGCGGCAGCAGTCCGGACGGGGACGCTGTGTTTGCCGCGATTCGGAAACTCGGGATCGAGACGATCATTTCGGTCGATGGCGCGAAGCCCGATGCGGAGACGGCTCGACGATATGGGCTGAGATACGTGCATCTCCCCTTCGGTTACGATGGCATTCCCCGCGATCGGATCCTCGGCCTCGCTCGGGCTGCGACCGATCTTCCCGGCCCAATTTACGTCCACTGCCATCACGGCAAGCACCGGGGGCCGGCTGCCGTTGCTGCAATCCAACTTTGTATCGATCCGGCATGGGACGCCGACCGGGCCGAGGCTTGGCTCAAGACTGCGGGCACCGACCCACGGTATACGGGCTTGACCGCTTTACCGCAGTCGCTCGTTCGGCCGACACCCGAAGAGTTGGCCCGCGTGCCCTCCGATTTTCCGGCCGCTGCACCAGTCGCCGATCTCGCTCGCCTGATGGTCAATGTCGATCAACGTTGGGACCATCTGAAACTGGTAAAGGCCGCCGGTTGGATTGCCCCACCAAATCATCCGGACATCGACCCCGCACATGAGGCGGTGCAACTGATCGAACATTACCGCGAAGCAGCGAGGCTAATCTCCGTGAAGCACCGCAGTCCTGCGTTCGCCATACTTTTAGACGAAGCCGAGTCCGCAGCCATCGCTCTCGAAGCGAGCTTACGAGCCAAAGACGATGCTCGAACAACGGCAGCATTCGCTCGTTCGGCTACCGCCTGCGCAAAATGTCACGAAACATATCGCGATAAGAAATGATTTGTTTTATGGCGTTTAGCCGCGCCGCGTAGGCTCTGCGTAGCGAAGCGCGGGGGCGTTAACCCATGCGGAACTGGCGTATTTATCCGATACGCCAGTTGCGATTCGCAAGGTACCCACACGATTTTGCAAAGTCAATAAGTTTTCGTTTAATTGACGTAAGTCAGAATTCGCGACGTGCACGGACGTACGCAAAAGTGCGCCGAAATGACATAGAAAGTGCGCGCGGTGACATATAATAAGGCGCGCACGGTCGATTTTTGGTCGCTTTTGGTCGCAAAAGGGTCGTCGTCGTCTCTTATGCGTAATCGATGTCCTTCGACGTAAACCAATTCCAGATCGCAAGATACGGCAACACCCCCAAAACCGATCAGGGTTTTGCGATCAAAAAACGGGCTTATTGAGACGAAAAAACACGAAAAACACGGTTTTAAAACTTTCGCAATTCGGACTTACGTCGATTAGGTGAGTCCAAAATCACTCGCCGAAGAACGCAACGGCGTTGCGGAAGAGTTGCAGGCCATCGCCATCGGGTTGTTGTTCGCGGCGGGTCCAGTTGGGGTGCTGCGTCGGCAGGATATGGCGTTCGGGGTGCGGCATCAGCCCCAAAACGCGGCCCGTGGCATCGCAGATACCGGCAACGTCGCCCTGCGAATCGTTGGGGTTCTGCGGGTAGACCGGCGGTTCGCCGGTGGGGCCGGTGTATCTCAGCACGACTTGCCCCGCTTGTGCCAGCCCTTGCAAGATCCATTCTTTGCGGCAAACGAACCGCCCTTCGCCGTGCGCCACGGGCAGATACACCTGCGACATTCCCTTGAGGAAGGGGCATGCGTTGGGCGTCACGAGCAGATTCACCCAGCGATCTTCGAATTTGCCCGAGGTATTGTGCGCAAGCGTGGCGAGCGGGCCTTCATCGTCGGACGGCATCAGCAAACCCGCCTTCAGGATGGTTTGAAAGCCATTACAGATGCCGAGGATCAGCTTTTCGGCATCGCGGAACTCGCGGATGGCATCGGCGAGGAAGTGTTCGAACTGACTGGCCCAGATCTTTCCCGCGCCGACATCGTCGCCATAACTGAAGCCACCAGGGAGAACGAGGATTTGGAAGTCGAGGAGGCGTTCGGGATTCGCACGGAGTGCCCGAATGTGCAACGATTCGCATTTGGCCCCGGCTTTCTCGAATGCGAACGCGGTTTCGCGGTCGCAATTGGTACCGGGTGCACGGAGAATCATGACGTTCGGCGTGGGCATGGGAAATTTCCGAGAAGAAGGAAGCTTTCTGCTTGACCGCCTATTGGGTGGTAAGCCATGATTGTATTAACGTGGCAAAGCCCCCCCAAATCGTGGGCACGCGCGTTTGGTTCGCAGGTCGCGAACACCCTTTTGAAAACGCAGCACGGGGGGGCGTTGGAGATATTTCCCATTTATTTTGGCACCGAGAGTTGACAGTGTGTGCCAACCTGCTAAGTTAAAGGTGTCGAGGTAACCCTCGATGACGCGACGCAAAGAAGTGACGAAAGTTACAGACGTGCGGAGCAAGCAGGATCTTTGACAAGTTAGTAGCGTTAAGAGCTTTTCGATGAGTGAGTCATCTGCTGGTTGTCGGCGATGACTTACTGATGGGCTTAACGTGCAGTCTGTGAAAGCAGATTGAAAGTTAGGCAAAGATTTGAGTTATCGTCCGAACAACACTAGCAGACAAACACTGAAAAAGTGGTCTCGTAAGAGATCATCAAAATACTTTTGAAGGGTTTGATCCTGGCTCAGAACGAACGTTGGCGGCGTGGATTAGGCATGCAAGTTGAGCGAATCCCAGCAATGGGGGAAGCAGCGTAAGGGGCAGTAATGTGTGGGTACCTACCTTGGGGTCTGGCATAGCCCTTCGAGAGAAGGGGTAATTCCAGATGATGTTGGAAAACCAAAGGTCAGCCGCCCTGAGAGGGGCCCACATGATATTAGGTAGTTGGTGGGGTAATGGCCTACCAAGCCTGAG
>JANXNT010000442.1 GCA_025353985.1 Limnoglobus sp. | reverse complement strand
CGATCACGAACTCGACTTGCCCGTGCGGTGGTTCGCCGGTTTGGAATGTGAGTTTCGCGACCATTTCATGGTCGGGCAGGTCTTTCTTCGGGTCGCGCGTCGGCAGGTAAATTCCGAGTTTCACTTCGACTTCCTGCTTCTCCAACCCCACGCCGTCGGCTTCGACGATGACTTTGTGCGGTTCGTCCGGTGGTACGCGATCCGGTGCTTGCAAGTCCGTGATGCTGATCGCGATGTTTTCGCGAGGCTCGCCGACGGCTACGGTGAAGATCGGAATCTTCTCGCGGCTCGCGCGTTCTTTCAATTCCGAATACGCCGACGACGAACCGAGGTTACTGCGGCCATCGGTGAACACGATCACCGCTTGCACCATGTTCGCTGACTCGCGATTCACGGCCGACGTCACCGAATCGGGCACGTTCGTGCCGACCATGATCGACCGCGCCACATCGATTCGCTTCTCGAGTTTGCTGCGATTATCGAGCAGCACCTTGGCATCGTCTTCGGTTAAACCCGCAATGATTTCGGCATCGGGTAGCTTGCCCCAGCCCGTTGCCCACTCGGCCGTTCCGGGTTCGACGTCCTTCCACGCAGCCGATTTGCGAACCGCCTCCGCACCCGCCGGCGATAGGCCACGCAACAGCCACGGTTTGAAATCGTACTTCGTCCACGCATCCCACTCGGCAGCCGTCCACACGGGCGAATCGTTCGCGATGATCTGCGATTCGTCGTCCAGTCGCGAACCGAAACGGTAGACGTTGACGGGGTGGTTTTCGATCAGCTTCTTCAGGAAGCCGACTTTGTCGTCGGTGAGGAAGTCGAGGACTTTGCTCAATCGCGTGGTTGGTTTTGGCGCTGCCGCAGTTGCGAAGTCGTCGCTGATTTGCGATACGCTTGGCGAGACATCGAGGAGTATCACCACCCGCGAATTCTTTGCGACGGTCTCCCATGTCTGGTTCGCAGGCAGCAGGAATGCGATCGCCAACAGCACGTATACCGCTAGCCGCAGAATCGCGAGCGGGGTCGCCACGTACCAGTGGCAGGTGCGGCTGTCGCGGCGATACATCCAACCGATGAAGAACGCGCCAACGAGCAACACACCCGCGACGAGCACCCACCAGCAGTAGGCGTTCGACTCCGGCGTGCCGAACGGAAACGCATCGCTCACCCGGCGAAAAATTAGCTCAGTATCGCGTGTCACACCCGTGTCATTCATCGACATCTCATTCGAAGGAAAACAAACTAAACAGTCGCATCCGCAATCGAACCCGAGTTGTAACTCAGCCGCGTCGCCAACGCTTGCTCGCCGATCAACAGCAACAGCACCGCGAGGAAAATCCAGCCGCCTTCGGTCATGTCCGTGCGTTTGTTTTTCAGCACATCGACCCAGCCCGCATCGGCTGCCGAGTGCAGTTCTGCCGTTGGCGCTTGTCGCAAAATATCGTCTTGGGAAGCCCGGCGAAGGTCGCCTTCGCGGCGTGCATCGACGTTCATCGCGAACGCCTGATACTCCGGCACTTCCGTAGCATCCGAGCCGCTCGACTGCCCGCGAATCTGCGTAAGCGAGAGTAAGTACGCACCCGGATTTGCCGTGTCTGCGAACTGCACATTGTGCGTGCCAGCCAGCGTGGGCACGGTTTGTTCCTTTAAGTCGGTGAACGCCAGCGTGCTGCCGTTCGCACGCTGCCCGGCCAGCTTAAACGGGTCGAACGTCAGCAGCGCGCGGCTAATCAGCGGTTTGTACTTCGTCGCTTCGAGCTTGAATTCAATCGGCGTTCCCACGGAACGATTCTCTTCCGAACCACCGCCCGAAAGGTATCGCTCCATCTCGGACATCACCGGTACGTACGATGGTCGCCCCGGTCCCGATGGCCAGTCGTTCCACGTCTCGCCCGCCGTCGTGGTAATCAGCGTCACCCGCCCGCGGCCAAACTGCTTCGCCACGTACAGCGGGTCGCCGTACTTCACTGCATCGCGCAACCGGATCGCTTCATTCTTGATGTCCGCATTCTCCGGCATCGTCCAGAACTCGCGGAGTAATGCTTCGGCTGGGTCGCCCTCGCTGCGCTGATCGCTGAGCAAACGGTCGAGTAAATTCGCCAGTTTGTAAAGTGGTTCCGTCGAGAGTGCGGTCTTGCGAATTTCGAGCTTGAGCGCGGATAGCGGCACTTTGTACTTCGCGTATTTCGGCTCTTCGATCGGCAGTTTGTTAATCAGGTCCGTGGCCGGTTTGTCGAACTCACCCATCGATTGTTCGTTCGGCATGCAGTACAACTCGGAGACGTTCCGGTCGTCGCGCCACTTGCCGATTCGCCGCACGGGCCAGTGCTGATTGACGATCACGAAGTTGAAGAATTTCTCGAGGTCGTCGTCTTTAAATGGCATCCCGCGATCGTCGTTGTACATCGACGCCAGGGCCGGGTGGTTCCGCGAAGTCTTGTCCTTGAGCAACACTTTCTTCGTAAAACTAAACAGCCGTTCGAGCCGTTTTTCTTCGGGCAATGGATCGGTCGGCCTGTCGGGTAACGACACGGGGAAGATGCCGTTACCGTCGGCGTAAAGCAGCTTGTTGTAGTCCGCTGGCTTAACGTCTGGCCCGAGGAAGAAGCCGATGCCGCCACCTTCGCGCACGTACTGTTCGAGATTTTTGACGATCGCTTCGGACACCGTCGGTACGTTCAACAGGAACACGCAACTGTACTGGCGTAGCTCGCCTTCCAGATCGCGTGGCGTGCCGGCCACCCAGTTAAAACCGCCGACGACATTCGTGAAGATCGTCCGCAAGTAAAAGCTATCGCTTTCCTTTTTGTCCTTGTTGATGGTCTTGCCATCGACCACCAAAATCGGCAATTTCTCGCGGACTTCGACGACGGCGTAACGCGAATTATCGGCGACAATCCCGCCCGCTTCCTCGGCTTCCATCTTCGCAGTGATTAGGCTGAACCGATCCAGCGGCTTCTCTGCCGTACCGAGGCGGTCGAATGTGGTCAGCGTGAACTTGACGGTCCGTTCGTCGTTCCCCGGCAACGAGGGTAATTGCACCGATAGGCCTTTGCCATCGTCGCCGTTCACCGAGATGGCGAAGCGTAAATCCTTGAGTTCGCTAGCCCCGAAGTTGCGTACGCGCATCGTGAATTCGAGTGGCTCGAATCGCGCGACCGTCAGTTTCGCGGGCTTGAGTTCGATGATGCCGACGTTGTCGTGAAACAGCGGCGGTCGCTTCTCGTCTTTGCGGTACGGGTGTGCGACATCGATGAGGTGAACTTTCGTGCGTGCGGCCGAGAGGTCTTCGATCGCCTTCTTGATGGCCGGGCCGTCTTCTTCCCAATCGATTGTGCGGAAATCGCTGAGTACGTGGATAATTCGTGCCGTATCTTGCCCCGAATTGTCCGGGAATGTCTCGCTCGCTTTCTTAATCGCCGCCGCCAGCGAACCACGAACGGGCGTCGGTTTGTAGCCCTGCAAATACGTCTTGAGTTCATCGATCGTCGTCGTATTCAGCCTGCCAAATGATCGCGGTGAATTCAATTCCGAGAGCCGAATCACATCGAACGTTTGCGCGGTTGTCGCTTGCGAAGCGGACGGTGCGATTTGCTCGACGAGTACTTTCTTCGCTTGCGCGAATGCGTTGGTAATCTGGCCATCGTCGCCGCGAAAGAAGTCGCCCATACTCGGCGAATCGTCGAGTATTGCCACGTGCGCCGTCGTGCGCGTTTCGCGACCTTCGAGCGGATTGCAACCGACGAATCGACCGACTATCAGCCCGATCAGCGCGACGAGCAAACAACGGAGCAGGAGCAGGAGCAATTGCTGAAAAATCAGCTTCCGCTTCATGCGTTTCTGCGCCTTCAGCAGAAACTCCATGGCGGCCCAGTGAACCCGCTTGAAGCGCATCCGATTGATGAGGTGAATAATAATCGGCACGACAACCAGTCCGGTACCGATCATCATCGACCACGGATTCAAAAACAAGTCGAACATTATAAGGGTGTCTCAATAAGTCGGTTCGCCACTCGTACGCACCGCATTCGCACCTGAAATTTATTCACTGACCATTTTGGCTGCGATCGAAAACGAAAAAACAAA
>JANXNT010000420.1 GCA_025353985.1 Limnoglobus sp. | reverse complement strand
CGCCAGCAGATCGCGAAGGCGGCTCCGTTGCCGTTCACGGTGCTCATCCACGGCGATAGCGGTTCGGGTAAGGAACTGGTGGCGCAGGCGTTGCACACGAAGAGCAACCGGGCGGGAGGGCCGCTCGTCGTCGTCAACTGTGCCGCCATCACGCCGACGCTGCTCGAAGCGGAACTGTTCGGCTATCGCAAAGGCGCGTTCAGCGGGGCGGATCGCGACCATCCGGGCCTCTTCGAACAAGCCGACGAAGGCACGCTGTTTCTCGATGAAGTCGGCGAATTGTCGCTCGAGTGTCAGGCGAAACTGTTGCGCGTGATCGAAGGCAAACCGTTCCGCCCCGTCGGTGGCACAAAGGATGTCAAAGTCGATGTGCGCGTGATTGCGGCAACTCACCGCGACCTCGAACGCGAAGTGCGATCGAACAAGTTCCGCCAAGATTTATTGTTCCGCTTGAAGGTGATTTCCCTGCGAGTGCCGCCACTGCGGGAACATGCGGAAGACATCCCGGAACTCGCCGGGTTCTTCCTGGAACGGCTGTCGGTGCAGTGCCGACGCTCGTTCAAACTGACATCGGCGGCGACGCGGAAACTGCAAGCCTACACCTGGCCGGGGAACGTGCGACAACTGCGTGCGGTGCTCGAAAGTGCCGCCGTCATGACCGATTCGGAAACGATCGACGCCACCGACCTGCCACTCGGTGCCGTCTCCGAGCCGATCAGTTCGCTGCTCGATATGCCACCGGGTTTGGACATCGACACGCTCGAAACGTGGGCGATCCGCAAAGCGATGAAGCAAACCGGCGGCAACGTCAGCCGCTCCGCACAAATTTTAGGAATGTCGCGCGATACGCTGCACACCAAGCTGAAAAAGAAGGGCATCACCCGCGACGACGCAATGCTCGCCGACCCCGTCGGCATCGCGACGGAGTCGTAACCGCGTTGATGTAGTAGGCACATTCCATGTGCCGTTGGACCTCACGCGCAACATACATTACGTTCATTTCGCGGGTACGAACCGTCGTGTTTCGACGACTCAACACGACCCGCAATCGCAGAAGGGTGAACGTCCCTCGCTAGCGCATCGGGCTAACAATTCGGATCTTGTTAGCCCGACGCGCTAGTTTTGAAGTTGCGCTTTCCGTCGCGATGCACGGTACCTCTGAGCCGATTCCCCGCAAGGGGTCGGGTGATGCGCAACCACCCAGTAGCGACTTCGTAAGTTTGCGGGATCGTGAAACCAGGCGAGAGTT
>JANXNT010000400.1 GCA_025353985.1 Limnoglobus sp. | reverse complement strand
GTTTAAAAACTTTCGCAATTCGGACTTACGTCGATTCTGACGGCTCGGTGATCTTCAAAAAGACGTCTTCGAGGGTACCGTCGCTGCCCGCTTTCTTGCGGAGGTCGGCGAGCGTGCCGCAGCCGATGAGCGTACCGTTGTGGATGATTCCGACGCGGTCGGCAAGTTCTTGCGCGATGTCCAGCGTGTGCGTCGAGAGGAACACCGTCACGCCTTGCTTTGCGAGATCTCGCAGCAAAACCTTCAATTCGCGGATGCTCTTCGGATCGAGGCCGACCGTCGGTTCGTCGGCGATCAGCAGCTTCGGTTCGTGAAGTAGCGCTGCCGCGAACACCGTGCGTTGTCGCATCCCGTGCGAATAGCGTTCGGTGAGCGTGTCGACGAATTCGTCGAGGTGGAACATCTCGATGACGCGCTCCATACGCGACTTGCCATACGCGATGGGCATACCGTAGAGATCGGCGGTGAACTGCAAAAATTCGCGCCCGGTGAGCTTCTCGTAAAGGAACGGCTGATCCGGCACGTAACTGACGAGCGCCCGTGCCTCGTCGCCGTGCGTGGACATGTTGTAGCCGCCGATTTTCACTGTGCCGCTCGTCGGAAACAACAGCCCGCACAGCATTTTGATCGTCGTAGTTTTGCCCGCACCGTTCGGACCAAGGAACGCAAACAACTCGCCGTTCGGCACAGCGAGGTTGAGCTTTTCGACTGCCACCTTGTTTCCATAACGCTTGGTGACTTCGACGATTTCGATCATAGTTTACGCATCCGGAAACTGACTGGGCGAAACGCCGATATCGACGATACTGCAACCGGTAACGACGTTCAGGCCGAGCGCTTTTGCTCGGGCCACGACTTCCGGCGCGTCGGCACCCGGATTGAGCCACACTTCCCCAATCGCTTTGCCAGCCAGTGTATCCATTGCCTTCACGCCCACCGCTGGCGGCAAGTAAACGCTGACGCGATCGAGTTGGCTATGCGGAATGTCCGCCACCGACCGGAACACCGTCAAACCTTCGACGTGGGTTTCCATCGGGTGAACCGGGAAGACATCGTAACCGGCCGCGAGGTACGCCCGCACGCACTTGTTGGCAAACTTGCGGCGGTCGGAATTCGCGCCGATGACAGCGATGGTCGGTTTCATGTGTAAACTCTAGGGATTCTGCTACGCGCGGTCTGAGAACTCATCGCGATTCACTTCGCCTTCGCTTCCTTCACGTATTTGTCGAACCAGGCGATTTGCTCGGCGAGCACGTGCTCGATGGTTTCCTTCGCGGCGTAGCCGTGGGCTTCGTGCGGGAGCATCACGAGTCTGGCGGTCGCGCCGTTGCCGCGGAGGGCCTGGTAGAGGCGTTCGCTTTGCACGGGGAAGGTGCCGGGGTTGTCGTCGACGATGCCGTGAACGAGCAAGATTGGCGCGTGAATTTTATGCACATTGTGGAACGGCGACATCGTCGCGTATACCTCGGGTGCTTCCCAATATGTGCGGCGTTCGTTCTGAAAACCGAACGGCGTGAGCGTACGGTTATACGCGCCGCTGCGGGCGATACCGGCGCGGAACAAGTCGCTATGCGCGAGCAAGTTCGCCGTCATGAATGCGCCGTAACTGTGCCCGCCGACACCGATGCGGTTGCGATCCACCGGCCCCATTTCCACCGCCTTATCGATCGCCGCCTTCGCACTGCCGACGAGTTGTTCAACGAACGTATCGTTCGCCTTGTCCGGCGCACCGACGATCGGCACGCTGACTTCGTCCATCACCACGTAGCCTTGCAGCAAGAAAAACAGGTGTGAATAGCCGGTGATATTCGTGAAGCGATCCGTGCTGCCGCTAATCTGCCCGGCGGTGTCGGCGGTGTTGAACTCGCGTGGATACGCCCAGAATACTGTCGGCCGTTTCTCGCCCGGTTTGTAATCCGGCGGCAGGTACAGCGTGAACGAAACCGTCACGCCATCGGGCCGTTTCGTCGTAACGAGTTGCTTTTTAATTTGTCGCAAAATCGGCGCAGGATCGACGAACGTGGTGATCGCGGTTTCGGTAGTGCCGCTCTTGAAGAAGTAATTTCCAGGGTCACTCGGCGACTCGCGACGGATGAGTAACTTCGTGGCATCGTCCGACAATGGCGATGCCGATTCGTACACGCCTTCGGCACAGTGGAAGAGGCGTTCGGTCTTTTTCGTGTTGATATTCAAGCGATCCAGGAACGGGCGGTCGCCCTTCGGCGTGGCACCGGCACCCGAGAGGAACAGCGTATCGTCGGTCACCCACAACGCGGAGCGACCGTTCGCCATACGCTTCGAAAGCATCGTGCCGGGGTCGTTGTAGCGGTCTTGAATCGAGCGATCGAAGATCACTGTTGGTGCGGTGTCAGTCTCCGAGAGTTTTCGTAACACGGTGCGGGTCCAACGACGGTCGCGGTCGTAATCGCTGACGAGCACGCGGTCCCCATCGGGGAAGTGGTTCATGCCGCTGAAGCGATGTTCGACTTCGAATAATGGCTTCGCCGCATCGGCAAACGGGGCCGCGTGTGCGAACGCCCGGTCGCGGTGCGGCACCTTCGTTTTCGGGTCGCCACCATCGAGTGCTTCGACCCACATCAGCGTCGCGTCTTTCGTCGGCTGCCAACTCACATTCCGCGGCCCCGTCGGCACGCCTTCGATGGGGATTTTGTCTTGCAACGGAAGCTCCGCCACGGTGCGAACGACTTTGCCTTTGCGGTTCCAAACTTCGACCGTTTTCGCGAACGCCGATGCCGGGTGCAAGTACGAATATGGTCGATGCAGACGGCTAATCAGTAGGAATTTTCCATCGGGTGAAGGCGACGCGGTGCCGAAGATGGCCGCTTCGCCGACGGCTTGCGCAATCGGTGGCACATCGAGCGACACGACCGCCAACTGCGACGTGGCGTAGTAATCGTAAAGCGCCTCGTCATGGGCGTTTTGCAGCATGTCCTGGTACGTGCGAACAGGGGCCGCCTTGCCGCTCGATTCTTGCACCGTCGGGCCGCTCGGCGCGACTGGCGTCTCCGGTGGCTTGCCGCGCTCGCTCGGAATCAACTCGCACAGAAGCGAATTCGAGTCCGGCATCCACGAGATCGGGTCGCCAAACGCCGCATTGAGCGAGACGAACGGGATGCGTTTCATTACCGCGTTGGCGGTACTGCCAACCCAGAGTTGCACCTCCGTGTCGGTGGTCACGGTGGTCGCGAAGCGGAAGCCGTTCGGCGACCATTGCGGCACGCCGACGATCCCCTTCGGCAGCGTGATCGGCAACGGATGCCCACCCTCGACCGGCATCAGTGTCAGCCCGGTGACATGCGCGATGCGGGCGGGGCCGTTCGTGACGGGATTGATGCGGAACCCAGCCAGCCGCAGTTGCGGTTTCGCCAACTCCGCGATGCCCGGATAGCGCACCGTCTGGATCAACATCAGCGTGTCCCGCGTCGGGTTTAGGCTGAGTGCCGGTGCGGGCGGCGCGTGCAAGACATCGAGAATCGCCTGCGGTGGCTTCTGGTACGTCGCCTGCCCCGCCGAATCCCCGGCGATCTCGGTAAGGGCAAATAGCGCGAGCGTCATCGCGGTCGCTTGACTGCGCGTCATGTCATCGTCTCCGGTCATGGAATCATCCGTTTCCATCGTGTGCGAATGCTGTGTATGCTAGGCAAACCGGCCAAGAAACCCCACCCCGGAATTGGAAGGTTCGCACATGACGTTCACACTCGCAGCCGTTTTGGGTTTGTGGCTTCCCGCCGCCCCACTCGACGACAAGAAGCCAGTGCCAAAATTTCTGATGAGCAAAGCGACGACGTACATCACCGAGCCGCTCGACAAGGACGGCTACCTCGATTACGAAACGGCATTGAACGAACGGCTCCGCGGCCAGATTACTCCGGAAACGAACGCGATGGTGCTACTCCCAAGTGACGTGAAGTTGGGCTTGACACGCATATTTTGTTCGTTTCTACTCTCTCGATATTGGTTCGTTCCCTTTCCGAGGTCTCACGCCATGGATTCGGCTACCACAGTGGATGTGTTCC
>JANXNT010000380.1 GCA_025353985.1 Limnoglobus sp. | reverse complement strand
AAGACGAGCCGAGCTTCCACTACACCGTCAATGCCGACGTGACCGACACGACCGGCGAGACGCGCTCCGCAAGCAAGTCGGTGACTGTCGGGTACACCGCGTTGCAAGCGACAATCAGTGCCGAGGAATGGCAGACGGTCGATGCGGATATCGCGTTCAAACTGACGACGACGACGCTCGATGGCGAGGGACAGGCCGCGAAGGGCGTCGTCAAAATCTTCAACCTGAAGGCACCCGAAACGGTGCAGCGCCCGGACTTGCTCGGGCAATCGATGCCGCAACCACGCGGCCGTGGGAAGGTCGCTGGCAAGGTCATTCCTCCGCGCCCCGATTCGAACGATTCGCGAACGTGGGCACTCGGTGAACTCGCGAAAAGCCTCGATTTCCAGACTGAAAAGGACGGCAAACAGACACGCACGGCCAAGCTGCCCGCGGGCATTTACCGCGTGATCCTCGAGACGCAAGATTGCTTCGGCAAGCCTGTCACCGCGCAAATGCACGTTCGCGTACTGAAAGTGGATGACACGAAATTCGGGCTGAAGATCCTGAACCTGCTCGCCGCGCCGAAGTGGACACTCGAACCGGGGCAAGAGTTTTCCGCGATCTGGGGGACCGGCTACGACCGGGGCCGCGCGTACATCGAAGTCGAACATCGCGGCAAGATTCTGCAAGCGTTCTGGACCGACCCCGAGAAGACGCAGATCGCCATCAAACAGAAGATCGACGAAGCGATGCGCGGCGGGTTCAGCGTTCGCACCACCTACGTTCGCGAGAACCGGGGCTACCTCGAATCGCGACAAGTGAACGTCCCATGGACGAACAAAGACCTGACCGTGAAGTGGGAGCGGTTCGTCTCGAAACTCGAACCGGCGAAGAAGGAAACGTACACCGCCATCGTGAAAGGGCCGAACGCCTCGAAGGCCGTCGCCGAGATGGTCGCCGCACTTTACGACGTCTCGCTCGATGCGTACCTGCCGCACAACTGGATGCACAAGTTCAACGTATTCCGCACCGATTACTCGACGCTATCGAGCCACTTCGAGAACGCAGCAAAACAACTGCAACACTATCGCGGGAATTGGGACTACGGCATGTTGGGCGTGGACATTCGCTACCGCACATTACCACAAGACCTGACGGCGAACTTGTATGGCTACATGTTCAAGGGTCGTATGCGTGGCGATATGGCGATGCCTATGACGGCAGCACCCGCCCCGGCTGGCATGGCGGCAGAATCGCAGTCTGGCGCAAAGCGCGCCGATGCGTTTGGGAGAGCAGATGATAAAGCCCCCGATGGAGGTGGCGGCGACGGTGCCGACAAAAGCCCCGACCTCAGCAAGGTGGCGGCCCGCAAGAACCTCAACGAGACCGCGTTTTTCTTCCCGCACTTGATCTCCGATGATAGTGGTACCGTGAAGTTGGAATTCACGATGCCCGAAGCACTTACCAAGTGGAAGTTCATGGGCTTCGTACACGATAAAGAGTTGAAGAGTGGCTACCTGCAAGATGAAGTGATTACGGCAAAAGACTTGATGGTGCAGCCGAATCCGCCGCGGTTCCTGCGCGAAGGCGACATCCTCGAATTCAGCGTGAAAGTCAGCAACCAGTCGCCGACGAAACAGGTCGGGAAAGTACGATTAAACCTCAACGACGCCCGCACCGCCGCCGCGATCGATGCCGCGATGGGCAACACCGCCGGCGATCAGGCGTTCGATATTCCCGCGGGGGAATCGCGCAGTTTCTACTGGAAAATTAGCGTGCCCGATGGCCAGGGCGCGATCACGTACAAGGCCGTCGGCGGGACCAACCGGCTGAGCGATGGCGAAGAAGGGATGCTGCCCGTACTCTCGAAACGCATCCTCGTGACCGAGTCGATCCCGCTACCGATTCGCGGTAAGACGACGAAGACGTTCGACTTCGCGAAGCTGCTGAACTCCGGCAAATCGGACACGCTGAAGCACCAATCGCTAACGGTGCAAATGACCTCGCAACCCGCATGGTATGCGGTGATGGCATTACCATACTTGATGGAATACCAACATGAATGCAGCGAGCAAACCTTCAACCGTCTGTATGCTAATGCACTCGCCCGGCATATCGCGAACAGCGACCCGAAAATTCGACGTATATTCGACCAATGGAAGAACACGCCCGCACTCGATTCGCCACTGACGAAGAATCAAGATGTGAAAGCGGTGATGCTCGAAGAGACGCCGTGGCTACGCGATGCGAACAAGGAATCCGAGGCGCGCCGTAACGTCGGCATCTTGTTCGACGAGAACCGCCTGAACGATGAAACCGCGCGATTGATGCAGAAACTCGCAGACATGCAGAATGCGGATGGCACGTGGCCATGGTTCCCCGGCGGGCCGAAGAACGACTACCTGACTCTGTACATCGTTACGGGGTTCGGCCGAATGCGGCACCTCGGCGTGAAAGTCGAGGCCGCCATCGCGGTCAAGGCGATTACCCGCCTCGATGCCTGGATGGACGAGCAATACAAGGAAATTCTGAAACACGCGCAGCCCGAAGACAACCACCTGAGCAGCACGGCAGCGCTGTACCTCTATGGCCGCAGCTTCTTTTTGAAGGACAAGCCGGTCGCGCCGGAACATCAGGCGGCATCGGAATACTGGCAACGCCAGGCACGCAACCACTGGCTGAAGCTCGCGAACCGCCAATCGCAGGCGCACATCGCCATCGGCCTGAAGCGATTCGGCGACAAAGACACGCCGAAGGGCATCCTCGCATCGATCAAGGAACGGTCGGTTTCCAACGAAGAAATGGGAATGTTCTGGCGCGACACCGAGCTTTCGTACTGGTGGTATCACGCACCGATTGAAACCCAAGCGGTGATGATCGAAGCGTTCGACGAAGTCATGAACGACGCGACCGCCGTTGAAGATTGCAAGGTGTGGCTACTGAAACAAAAACAAACGCAGAACTGGAAAACCACGAAGGCGACTGCTGACGCCGTGTATGGATTATTGCTTCGCGGCGACAATTTGTTGAAGTCCGATTCGCTCGTCGAAGTGACTGTGGGCGATGTGCCGATCAAGCCCGAAAATGTAGAGGCGGGCACGGGGTTCTACGAACAGAAATTGATACGCGGCGAAGTGAAACCCGAGTTCGGCAAAGTGACGGTCAAGAAGACCGATGCGGGCGTCAGTTGGGGCAGCGTTCACTGGCAGTATCTCGAAGACATCAGCAAGGTGACGCCGCACGAAGGCACGCCATTGAAGCTGGAAAAGAAGCTGTTCAAGCGAACCTTCACGAAGAAAGGCCCCGTACTGGAACCGGTGGCGGGGCCGGTCGAAGTCGGCGACGAGATCGTATGCCGCATCGTGTTACGCACCGACCGCGACATGGAATACGTCCACTTAAAGGACCACCGCGGCAGCGGCACCGAACCGGTCAGTGTGCTCAGTAGCTATAAGTTTCAGGACGGCCTGTATTACTACGAAAGCACGAAGGATACGGCATCGCACTTCTTCATCGACTACTTGCCGAAGGGCGTGTATGTATTCGAGTATGCGGTGCGAGTGCAACACAAAGGCAAATACCCCACGGGCCTCGCGAATATCCAGTGCATGTACGCACCGGAGTTCAACAGCCACAGCGAGAGTATTATGCTGGAAGTGAAGTAACTCAAATACTGCCATGTTAAAAGCCCAGGGACGATCGTCCCTGGGCTTTTTTACATCGACTCCCACGAACACAATTTAAGAATTTTGGCTCACTCCTACTTCTTCTTTGGCTCTTCTTTCTTCGCTTCGGGCTTCTTTGGCTCGGCGTCGGGGGGCAGCATCGCCTTCACGAGTGCGCCGCTGGTGCCGTTGAAGAGGCGGACGATGCCTTCTTCGCCGCCGGTAGCGACTAGCGTGCCATCGGGGCTGGTGGCGACGGCGTAGACGAAGTCTTTGTGCTCGCCATACGCGCGGGTTTGGCCGCCGTTTTCGGCGTTCCACAAGCGCACCGTGGCGTCGCCGCTCGTCGTTAGGAATGTCGTGGTTTTCGGTACGAAAATCAACCGCGTCACTTGCTTCTGGTGGCCGATGATGTCGCGGAGTTTTTCGCCCTTTTCGTAGTCCCATACTTTCACGAAATTGTCCGCCCCGCACGAAACGATCTTCTTGCCATCAGGAGTCCAACCGACGTCGAGCACGTGGTGCGTGTGGCCCTCGAAAGACTTCACGAACTTACCCGATGGCACTTCAAAAACCTTGACGAATTTATCGGCGGCCCCGGTCGCCAGCAGCTTGCCATCGGGGCTGAAACTGACGCCGAAGACGGTGTCGCTATGCCCCGCTTTGATCTCGAATGCGAGCTTACCCGTGGCGTCGAAGACCTTGATTTCGCCATCTTCGGTCGGTGCCCCGCCACCCGTTGCGATCAGCTTGCCATCGGGCGAATACGCGATGGCCACGACGCGATCTGCGAAGCCACTGATGCGCATTTTCGGCGTGCCTTTGTCGGCGTCCCATAACGTCATTTCC
>JANXNT010000370.1 GCA_025353985.1 Limnoglobus sp. | reverse complement strand
ATTACGGCAACGACGGCTCGAACTGAAACTGACCGACGATGTCTCGAACACCGCGATTCTCGCTCAGGTGTTCCAGGTGTTGTTCGATAGCAAAGTCACGCTGATCTGCATCCGAAGCGTCGGGATGCAAACCGAACAAGCATACCTCGACCTCGTCGAACGCGAAGAATCGCGCGGCTTCACGCGGCTCTATTCCTCCGCAGAAGCCGCGTAACAGGAGAGGAAATCATGGCAGTAAAACCGATACCCGAAGGCTACCACAGTGTGACGCCATACCTTTACGTTCGCGGCGCGGCGGAGGCCATTGCGTTCTACGTGAAGGCGTTCGGTGCCGTGGAAGTCATGCGACTCGCGATGCCGGGCGGGGTGATCGGTCATGCCGAGATTCGCATCGGAAACTCGGTCGTGATGTTATCCGACGAGATGCCCGAATGGGGCAACAAAAGCCCGCAGACACTCGGCGGTGCCTCATCGGGGCTGATGATTTACGTGCCGGATGTCGATGCCTTGTTCGCGCAGGCGATTGCCGCAGGTGCGAGCGTTTACAAGCCGTTGGTGGATCAGTTTTACGGCGATCGGAGTGGCTCAGTGCTCGACCCGTACGGCCACATCTGGACCGTGGCCACGCACACCGAAGATGTCCCGCACGAAGAGATGGCCGCGCGGATGGATGCCTGGATCGCGTCACAAGTTTAATCAGGATTCGACAATGGATGCCCCCGCTGCGACTGCTGTGCCATTCCGATTCAACCGGTTGCTACCGTACTGGGCGGTGCTGCAAACCGACCTCGGCCAGACCGTGCGCAGTTGGGTGTATCGCCTATGGGTGCTGATGATGGGCCTCGCGGCACTCGGGTACGTGTTGTACAAACTCGGCGCAGCGAAAGCGGGCGCATTCAAGACGACGGCTGTGCAAACCGACGACCTGCTCCGCGCACTCGCCGTCGGCAGCCTGTCGCTGATCTCGCTGATTGCCGTCAGCAGTATTAGCTCCGAACGCGGCACCGTTGCCGATTCGATCTTGAGCCGGGGTATTAGCCGCCATCAATACTTTTTGGCGAAGTGGCACGCGCGAATGATCGTGATCCTGACGACATTCGTCAGCGTCGCAACCGGCGTTTTGCTCGCCTATCACTTGTTGTTCACCGAATCCGCAACCGGCAGTAGCGCGAACGTCACCTTCTGGGGTGGTGTCGCGGCCATCATGCTACTCACGGCCGTGCTTGCGGTCGTCGTCTCGTGGGGCGTCACCATCGGCGCGCTGTCGAATGGCACCATCATTGGCATCACGTTGTTCTGGATCGCAATCTTCAGCGCAATGCTCATCATCTCGCAATTGCCAGACGAATACCCAAACTTACGTTGGATGACCGACGGTTTGCGGAACGTCCTCCGCGGCACCTACGCCGCCGCCGATGTCACACAATTCGTGGTCGCCTCCGCCGTGCTCGCATCCATCGGCGCACTCATCGGCCTAATCGGCTTCGCACGACGAGACGTGTGAGGAAATGCGGAATGCGGAATTCGGAATGCGGAAGGACATCGTGCCAGCCCGCAGCGCAAGCAAGGGGAACCCACCGAAACTCCATGCCGTGCCTCGAACGTGGAAATCACAACACCTTACATGCGCTTTTTAAAG
>JANXNT010000348.1 GCA_025353985.1 Limnoglobus sp. | reverse complement strand
GTGCGGGGCGCATCGGCTCCACGGTGGTGACAACGCGCGGCAACGGCTTCGGATTCGGGATCGCGTGCAAAACGGGCACCGGACCACCCACTTCGATGTACGGCACGCTGCCATTCACATACGATTCGGTCTCGTGTGCAGTCGCACCCGCGGTCGGGTAATCCAAGTTGCCTTCAGTGATAATGCGAAACATGCGGCCCATAAGTCGAATTCCTTTTCGAGGCGGGGGGCATCGGGCGGCACAGCCGGGCGATTAGGCTGCACGCCGCTTACGTACCTTCTGTTTCGGCGAACGGGGCGACCCCGATTCACCATCTTCCCCACTTTGGCTCGTTTCTGCGTCCATCGACCTTGCGGCTCCTGCCGAATATGCGGATCGCGCTGGGCCACTTTCGCCCGTCTCGATCTCTTCGATTTCCATCCCCGCACGGGAAAGGGCTTCGTACGCCACTTCCGCATCAATAACGTTCTGACCCGCGCGTTCGGCCACCGCGAACGCCGACGACGCCAGTTGGTTCAAAACGCGAGGCACACCGCGACCGTGGACGGCAATCAATTCGATCGCTTCATCGGTAAACACCGAATCGGCATCGCCACCGCATCGTTCGAGTTGCCCGCGCAAGTACTGTGCGGATTCTGAGCGGGAAAGCCGTTCGATACGCGGTCTACAGCCGATTCGTTGCGAAAGTGCCGAGAGTGCCACCGATCCGAGGCGTTCGCGAAGTTCGGGTAAACCGGCGAGAACGGCAAATACGGCCTTGGCCCCGCACGCTTCCAGATTGTCCAGAAGCCGAATTTCTTCGAGCAGATTGTCGTTCAGCAGATGCGCATCATCGACGACGATCACTGTACGCTTCTTCGCCGTCAGTTCGGACAACAGATGATCGAACACGTTCAGCCGCAGTTCCTGTTCGCCGAGATCGCGGTACGGCTTGCCGAGGTCGAAGAGGATCGCCTGATACAAATCCGCCGGGCGATGGAACTTCGTCGGCGGCAGCAGAATCGGGTGCGCGGAACTTGGCAGCGCATCGAGGAACCGCAGTAAAGTCAGCGTTTTGCCACTGCCGAGCGGGCCATCGAGCAGCGCGATGCCTTCGTCGGATTCGTACGCTGCAAGTAATTCGGCAAGTGCATCATCGTGCGATGGGACAGCCTGATACGACTCCCGCACGGGGGTCGGCCGGAACGGACGCGATGTCAGCCCGAACCGTGCGAGATCCATGTGCATGTTCCTGTAGTCGCGAGTCGTAATTGTGTTAATGAGAGTATCGGTTGTGCCGGTCGGGCAACTTGAACCGCATATCGGGGAGTCGCTTAATGTCCGCCGGTGCGACGGCCGCGCACACTGTGCGGGAACATCGTTTCTTGTTGCCATTTGCCGTAGACATCGAACGGAATTTCAAATGCATCACCCACC
>JANXNT010000332.1 GCA_025353985.1 Limnoglobus sp. | reverse complement strand
CCCATCCCGCCGCGGCCGAGTTCGGCATGCAACTCGTATCCCGGTACCGGTCCGTCGGCTAGAGGTGTGTGCTTAACCGTCGGGACCATCGCGGGTACCACTTGCGCCGGCAGGTCGATGGTCAACTGCTGGTTCGGGTCGGGAGGTGGCACGACGACCCGGAACACCGTGTGCCCGGCCTTGACCTCGTCACCGTCTTGCAACTCGGCGGTGTCGACCCGCTTTCCGTTCAGGTAGATCCCGTTACGGCTGTTGAGATCGACGACCCGGCAACGCGGCGGGTTCACCTCGACGAGGAAGTGCCGGCGGGAGAAGTACGGGTCGTCGTACGAGAGTTGCAGGTGCGCTTCCGAGTGCCGGCCGACCAAGAATGTGTCGTGGCGGTCGAACGCGAACTCTTTGCCCGCGTGCGGTCCGGCGGTGATGGTGAGGCGTACGGTCACATAAGCTCCGAATCGAGAACATCCAGGTAGTAGTCGCTCATACTGCAACTTCGCTGGAAGACCAGAGCCAGTTTTATCCGACTTGAGATTTTCGATAGCGCCGGACAAACGTCGCTAGCTCAGTCAATCTCAGACCAGATTTTCGGCATGGTTGAAACGAGGTGTTTTTGGGTAGCAGGTGCGTCCTTCCTTCTTCATTCTCCGGTAGCCGCAGATCTTTAGCCTACGCGGGGGCAAATACCCTAAAAAACCAGTCGTGACAAGTCTTCGAGACGCGACGCAAACTGCAAAATTCGTTCGTCCCGGGCGCAGGAAACGTCGTGTTTCGAAGACTCACCACGACACTCAGTCGTTGATGTTGGAAGTCACGCAGGCTAAGACCTGCGGCCTCCAGACATAAGAAAGAAACGAAAAAGCTACCCAGATTTGAACCATCCCAGATTTTCCATCCAAAATCAAGATGCGTTTGTCAGCCCATGTGGCCACCGCAGCCGTAGTAGCGCACATAGCACGTTAAGGCTGAAAAGGAATACCTCGACAGCCTTCCTATCAGCGGCTAACCGACGAAACGAAAAGCCACGTGAGCTCACGGGGCTTTTCTTCCCTTCACGCATTCCTTCCCAACGCTCACAGTGTCAGCCCTTTAAGGTTCAGCCCCCGCTTCGCCTCTTGCGTGTTCACAGTTTCACCCCGCAGCAGTGCAGTAGCACGCCGAGGATACGGTCGGGCTGGTTGATACTGTATTCGTCGATGTCGATGTCGAGTTGTCGGCCGCTCAACCGAAGGAACTTCCAGACGCTGCCAGTGGTGACGCACCCGTAAATCGGATCGATCGGCTTCCCGGCCTGCTGGTTGAACCGCTGGGCCGCGACCATGGCGGCCGCACACTGGCCCAACCCGTCCGGGATGCTGTCCCGTTTGGCCTCCACTGCGGCTAGCACCGGTGCCGTGACGTAATAGAAGACCGTCGACTGGCACAGTAGGAAATCCGCCACCCCGTTCAAACCCGCAGCCACATCGACGGTCCACTCCACGCCCGAGAGTAGAACGACCTGCCGCCCGGAACGGTGCCAGACTTCTGCCAATAGAGGAGCGGTGAGTAATTCCGAGCGGGCCTTCTCGGTGATCAAGCCCAGCCCGAGCGGCATGACTCGCTCCCAATACCCGGCCAACCCGGT
>JANXNT010000323.1 GCA_025353985.1 Limnoglobus sp. | reverse complement strand
CTCCGATTGCCCTTTCTGCCTGCCGAAGCCTTGCACATCGATCACGGTCAGGCGAAAGACTTCGACTTTGTTCAGAGCCTCCTTCACCGCTTCGAGTTTCTCGGGCTTAATGATCGCAAGGATGAGTTTCATCGGGATACTCCAAGGGTGTTTACGCAGAGTTGTATTGCCCGATCTGTTCCTTGCAACATTCGAGGATGAGCCATGCCACTCCGCGATCACTTCCACACGAATTCGACGCCACTCCGCTGGGAACGACTTCATAATGGTTGGCCGATGACCATTGCATCGAGGCTAAATGCACTTTTGCCGGAAGAGTACATCGCCAGCCCCGGAATTCATCTTGGAACGGCAATGGAACTCGACGTCGCGGCATACGAGCGCGAATCGGGCGGCTGGCAACCGGGTCCGGATTCTGGCGGTGGGGTGGCTGTCGCCACTTGGGCACCGGCGAAGCCTGCGATCTTGCTCGAGACGGAGTTTCCGGAGCCATCGGAGTACGAAGTGCGCATCTACACACAGGACGAATACCGCCTCGTGGCGGCGATCGAACTCGTTAGCCCTTCGAATAAAGATTGGCCCGAGAATCGGCAAACGTTCGTCAACAAGTGCGAGGCGATGCTGAAAAAAGGCGTGTGCGTGACGATCGTCGATCTCGTGACGACCCGCATTCCGAACCTGTACGGCGAACTGTTGGACGAACTCGGCGCTCCGCGAACGGCAGTCGCGAATAGCCTCATTTATGCGACGACATGCCGGGGCGAGCGGTCGGGGTTGCGTTGGCGACTCGTCGCGTGGGAGCATGAACTCTCCATCGGAAGCGTCATGCCAACGCTACCGATCTGGCTCTCGAAAGATTTCCTGGTGCCGCTCGAACTCGAATCCACCTACGAAGACTCGTGCCGTGCCTTACGGATTCGCTGATGGAAATGGACCTCAATGCGGACCTCGGCGAAGGTGCGGACGACGATGCCGCGCTGATGGCGTTGCTCACGTCGGCGAACATCTGTTGTGGCCATCATGCCGGGTCGGAAGCCATTTCTCGTGAAACGATTGTGTTGGCAAAACGGGCGAAGTTAAGCATCGGTGCCCACCCGGGGTATCCAGATCGTGAACAGTTCGGCCGGCGCGAACAGCAGCATTCTGAAGATGCGTACATCGACATGGCTCTCGCACAGATTCTCGACCTAATCAAATACGCCGATGATTTGCAGATGACCGTGAAATACGTCAAGCCGCACGGCGCGTGGTACAACCAAGCCTGTCGCGATGCGAATATGGCGCGGCCACTCGTCAAGGTCTGCGCGAGTTTAAGTTTGCCGATCGTTGGGTTGCCGGGGTCGCAGTTGGAGCGTTGTGCGAAGGAAATCGGGGTGCCGTTCTTCGCCGAAGGCTTCGTCGATCGCCGTTACCGCCCCGATGGTTCGCTCGTCCCACGTAGCGAACCGAATGCCCATATCGAAGACCCCGCCGAGGCCATCGCCCAACTCGATTGGCTCATCCGCAAGCGCGGCGTGCGAACGATCTGCATCCACGGCGACAGCCCACACGCACTGGCCTTCGCAACGAAAGTGCGCGAAGCGATACTCGCGAAGGGCCATATATTGAAGGCGTTCGTTTGACTCCCTTCCGGAATGGTTTGTCATGCTCACTGCCGCACTCGTCGAACGCATTTTGAAAACGATTCCCGGTAAGACAATCGGGTTGCTCGGCGACCTGTTTCTCGATCGCTATCTGGACATTGATCCGGCACGCGATGAGCCTTCCGTTGAGACGGGGTTGACGGCGTATCAGGTGACGGGCGTGCGGACTTACCCCGGTGCGCTCGGCACGGTGCTGAACAATCTCGTCGCGCTCGGCGTGGGGCGACTGGAGCCGATTGCGATCATCGGCGACGATGGCGAAGGCTACGAGTTGCGGCAATGTCTCATGAAGATGCCGAACGTCAGTATGGCCGGAATCGTAACGACGCCGACACGGCGCACGCCGACGTATACCAAACCGATGTACGGCAAAAACGAGCTAAACCGGCTGGATATCAAGAACCGGACGCCAACTTCGGTTGCGCTCGAAGATGCGATTCTAGCGCGTCTGGACGCCGCGTTTGCCCGATTCGATGCATTGCTCGTGCTCGATCAAGTCAGCGAAAACGACTGTGGCACGGTCACGCGGCGGGTGCGCGAACGGGTCGCAGAACTCGCGGCACAACATGGGGGCGTATTCGTGTTGGCCGACAGCCGCGAGCGAATCGGCGACTTCCGCAACGTCTGTGCGAAGCCGAACGCCATCGAATATGCGAAGGCCACGCACCGCGATATTTCGCTAGCCGCCACGATTGGCCGACCGGTGTTTTTCACGCAAGGCGAACGCGGCATCGTGCTGATGCGGCCATCCGGGGAAACGAGTCTCGCGCCGGCGTATCCCGTTCTGGGGCCGGTCGATATTTGCGGAGCGGGCGACAGCGGGAGCGCGGGGATTGCCTGCGCGATGGTCAGCGGCACCACGCACCTCGAAGCCGCCGCGTTCGGCAACCTCGTCGCATCGATCACGATCCAGCAACTCGGCACCACCGGCACTGCCACGCCCGATCAGGTGCGGGCGAGGATGACAGATGTCGCGTCAAACGACGTCGGGAAATAACGCAAAAAGCCTACGAACGATCCTCCGTAGGCTTTCGGCATGAACCATGTTAGAATCGTGTATAGTCTTTGAAAGAGGTGACCGAATGAATGCTCGAACGATTCGAAAAAATATGACGGAACTCGAAGTAGAGAAGCGTACTTCTCTGGTCGTTCCACCAAGGCTCCAAGAAAACCCTGTGAATCTCGATACCCCTGAGTTTCGAGCCGAGTTGATGGAACACTTCACTCGAGCGAGAACGGCAGCAATCCTCGAATGTCAAACTCCGGTCCAGTGATTACGGCTCCTGAATTCTGGATCGTGGCAGGCCCAAACGGGGCAGGTAAAACTACGTGCGTTCAAAAAGAGCCAATAGCTTCGTTACTTCCGAACGTGTCGTTCATCAATCCGGATGATCTCACGCTACGCAAGCTCATCGACGCGGGTTATGGTGGCTTTCATGATGCCCCTATCGATGTCCAAACGAAGCATTTCTTTGAATCGGCCGACGAAGTTCAACTGCAATTGGAACTGGCTATCGAAAGCGGAAAATCTATCGGAGTCGAAACCGTACTCAGCACACACAAGTACCGGCCTCTCGTGGACCGCGTGATCGCGATGAATGGTCGATTTTACCTCATTTACATCACGCTCCTCTCGCCAAAAATCTCAATAGAGCGTGTGGCATCGCGAGTGAAACGGGGAGGTCATGGTATATCGGAAGATAAGATCGAAGCACGCTTCTACCGCTCTCATACGAACCTTTCCTGGTTTGCAATTCGTGCACATTCATTCTGGGTGATCGACAATTCCGACAATCGTCTCGAAGGTGCACCTGCGATGTCCGCGTACGGATCTTGCGGAAGGGTGACATTTCTGGATTCCGCTCATGAAACGATACGAATGGCACTTTCCACTCTCGAAAACATGGTGGAATAACGCAAAAGCCCAAGGACGTGCGTCAGTGGGCTAACGAGATTGTCTTTTATCGTTGTGCGTGTGCGATGGCGCGGGTGCAGATCGGTGTGGGAGTGTTGGTGTCGACGGGTGGCAGGGCGGTGCGCTTGGGCATTCCGGTTGGCATCGGCGTGCGGACGGATAGCATTGCTTCGTCGATGCGGCCGCGGACGTCGGCATCGTCGTCGTGCTGCACGGCTTGCAGTGCGAGGACCACTCGTTCATCGTCGGGTGCAATTTGGCTGAGCAGCGTGATGCAGCGGCCACGCATGTCCGGGTCGTTCGACATTAGGCCATTCAGCAGGCCCGGCACGGCAGCGCGACCGATCCGCTTCAGCGTGACGGCGACAACCGAACGCGTGCGCACATCGAGGTCGGAAAGCATCGGCAAGATCATCGGCACGCACGGGTAAGCGGCGGGGCCTAATCGGCCGAGCGAACCGGCACAGTCGCGGCGAACGCTTGAGTCCGGGTCTTTCAAGCCGGAGATTAAGATCGGCAGTGCGGCGAGGGCAGCATGGCCTTGGTCGCCGATGGCGCGAGCGGCCCGACGGCGGACGCGGGGCGATACGTCGCGGAGCGCCGCCGTTAACGATTCGACGCGCTTGACTGCGGGAATCGGCAAGTCTGCGATGGCGACAACGGCGAGTTCGCGAATCTGGTTTTGGCTGTGATTGAGCGCTTCGGTGAGGAGGTGCAACGCAGGGGCGCTTTGCGATTCCGGAAGGTGCTGCATGAGGACGGTGAACACGAGACGATGCATGACTTGGGGCGACAATTGTTCCATTTTGAAGACCAAATTGAAGATTGAGTGGGCGCTGGGTATGTATCGGCACCGGTTCGGTGACGGACGCCAAAGCATAGAGTACGCAAGCCGTACGGCTAACAGAATCGGCAAAAATTACCCAGTCGTTTTGCGTTTCCCAGGCCGGATTCTCTGCTGGTACGAAGGTTTTGATACTTCAGAGAACCGCAAGAATTGTGCGTCTCGAAATGCTAACCATAAGTTACGATAGGTTAACGGATTTCCCGATTGCGAACCGGAGAATGTGCATGTCGATGATGGTGACTTGCCCGACGTGCCAGTCGATGCTGCGACTGCCCGAAGGTGCGGAGATGGTTCGCTGCCCGAAGTGCAAAACCGTGCTGAGCGTGGACAACCCGAACGCGGCGAAGCCGCCCGCGCCGATCCCGTTGCCGTTCGGGCTACCGGCCGGCCCGGTTGCCCCCGTCAGCCCGCCGCCCGCTACGGCCCGGCCCGCGCCGCCA
>JANXNT010000234.1 GCA_025353985.1 Limnoglobus sp. | reverse complement strand
GGAAACCTGACGGCTGACGGGCGGTCGAAAGTGGTCGCGTAACGGCATAGTCTGTCCTCCTCAGGAGATTGTACCATCCGCAGCACTCTCGCATCACGCGGTTTCGTCGTCGTCGGGTGTGGGCTGGAAGTGCATTGCGTGGCTGAGGGCGTAGTCGTTTAATCGGCCGGGCACCACGTGGACGTGGTCGCGATACTCGACGTCCATTTGAAACAAAAATTCGGCGAGTTGGTCGAGTTGGTTGCGTCGGTCGGTGTCGTCGTTGGGCGGGCCGGTGGGGCCGAATGCGGCAATCGCTTTCAGTACGACGCTCGCTTGGTTCGTGGCTTCGATGATGGAAAGGGCCACGCTCGCCTCGGCAGCGCGGTTTCCGTACGGGCCTTCGAAGTAGCGACGGAACCCGCCCGTCATGACTTCGTCATCAAGTGCCGTCACCGCGAAATAGACCTTCTGCGGAAGGCTTAACCCATCGTAGCCGACCCGTCGTTCGCGGTCCCGCACGATCTCCCACGTACTCGGCATTTTGGGGAAGGATGCGTTGGCATGTCGGAACAGGAAGTAGCGCGCGATCAGCACCAGTCCCCAAATGGCCGACGTGAGTCCGAGGCCGATGAGCGCCGTGGCGAAAATGTTCGCCTTCAGGTTCGGGCCACGCACGATGGCGAAATAGGCGATGCCACCGAGGAGAATCACCCCGATGAGCGCATCGGTGAGCAAGTCCGGCGGCGGGGCGTTGTCGTCGATCGAACGTTGGCCGAACGTGCCGGCCATCATCCAGATCGCGAGACCGACAATGCTGGCTACGGAGATCAGAATCCGCACGAGGCTACCGTTCGGGTCGGTCGCTTCGCCATAGGTGATGACCGCCCCGCAAACGAGCGTCACCACGCCGAGAGCGACGCGAAAATACGAAGTCGGGCGAACGAGCACAACAAACTCCGTGAAGCGGATCGAGAATGCTCCGGCTAATCTACGAACCGATTCGTCCGAAGGATGTGGGCGCTGTGGGTTCCCCTTGCTTGCACAAGCGCAACCCAGGGGTACGACGAAGCGTCTAACCCTGGGCTGTCAGATTCAACCCCGTTGGGGTAAGAACTGGCTTTGTATTTA
>JANXNT010000168.1 GCA_025353985.1 Limnoglobus sp. | reverse complement strand
CTGCTCGGCAGGAACGTCCAACGATTTTGCAATTCTAGTTAGCTTGATTATCGGGACATTTATTTTATTCGACTCGTATTGTATAAACGCCGATTTGCTTATCTTAGCTAATCCCGCTAAATATTTTTGCGACCACCCTTTGAGTACGCGTAAACGCTTAATCTCGCGACCATTCTGTACGACAGATTCACCTCGGCATGTGTCGCCTTTCGCCATTACCGTTTCTCCTCCAACTAACATGATGCTCACCTAGCGATTTGACACGCATACAGTACTTTCGTGCAAGCCAATTGGCTGACACACGGGGAATTACCCCCACGGAGATTTCTGCGATGATCCGATTACTTTTAGCTACGCTGCTCGCGATGTCAACCTTCGCCGCGGCAAACGCCGCTGACCTCAAGAACGATGATGCTGCCAAGAAGGCCATCGAGTGGGTGCGCGACAATCTCGCACAAGGAAACGAACGGGAAGCGGAAATCAACGATTTCACGTTTGACCCACAAACGGGCGCTACGCACATGAATATTACGATCCGTAACCGCCAAGTGTCGGGGAAAGTGCCGTTCACAAACAAACCCATCGTCGCCTACGACTACTCGCTCAACGCCTCTGTCGACTTCAATGTCCGGGGTGGCAATGGAAACTTCGAGTTCGATTTCGGTCGCGGGTTTAAACTGCGCTCGAAAGATCTCCTTCCGAAGATTGAAAACATCGTGAAGTAAGCACGTTAAAAACGGCACGCGAGAACAGTCTCGCGTGCCGTCTTTTCGTTCCGACGGGCTATGCGGTTTTGCGGTCGGCGGTCGCTTCATGCATTCCGCAACAGACTGGCAAAGTGAGAACGAATCGTGTCGGCCCAGTTGCGGTTCGTTCGTAGCGGACATCGCCTCCGTGGATTGTCGCATAACGCCACGCGGTGGGTAGGCCGAATCCGCGCCCGCGACCCGCCGACCGCCCCGAATAGAAGGGGTCGAACAAGTGCGGGATCGCCACGTCGGTCGGGCCGGGGCCATCGTCTTCAATCGCGATGGCCACCGTCTGGTTCGTTTGCGCCACGCTCACTGTCACATGGCCGCCACTCGGCGACGC
>JANXNT010000147.1 GCA_025353985.1 Limnoglobus sp. | reverse complement strand
CTGTGCGGTGTGTATATCGCGGATTCGATCGCAATTTGCAACGTGCCCGCCGCCGTCGGTTTCAACGTGAACTTGTAGGCGTTGCTTCCAAATTCGATTCGCGACGAGATTTCCGATGTGACCTTCGGTCCGAGAAACAGGAAGCCATCGCCGCCGCCGGACTCGTTCACGTATTGCTGGAAACTCTCATCGGCGAACGTGCGAAGCATCCGGAAGAAGTCGACGAAGTTGCTCTTCCCCGCACCGTTCGCGCCGATGAGTACCGTCAATTCCCTGAGTCTGAAGTTTTCCAGCTTCTCGATCGACTTGAAGCCGCTCAGCGTGATCTTGTCGATCGAGCTTCCCATTTCCCGCACTCCCTGACGTCTCGATAACTCCGGTTATTCTATCAGCCCGTACTGCGGCGTTTCCGGTACTGGCGGATGAGCGCGTTCGTTGAACTATCGTGCTTCAGCGTCGGTTCGGTAGCGGCTTCGAGTTCGGGTTGGATCTTCTGGGCCAGCACTTTCCCGAGTTCGACGCCCCACTGGTCGAAGGAGCCGACGTTCCAGATGACGCCTTGCGTGAAGACGATATGCTCGTAAAGCGCGACGAGTTTGCCGACGGCGGCGGGGTCGAGTTTTTCGAGCAACAGCGTGTTCGATGGGCGATTGCCCGCGAAGGTGCGGTGCGGCACCAGCCAGTCGGGGTGGCCTTCGGCCTTCACCGCTTCCGCCGTTTTGCCAAACGCGAGTGCTTCCGATTGCGCGAACAAGTTCGCCATTAAAATATCGTGGTGCGGCGCGTGCGCATTCAGCGATTTGCAGAAGCCGAGGAAATCGCACGGGATCAAGCGCGTGCCCTGGTGAATCAGTTGGTAAAACGAGTGCTGCCCGTTTGTGCCCGGCTCGCCCCAATAAACTGCGCCAGTGGCGTAATCGACGGCGGTGCCATCGAGCGTGACGCTCTTGCCGTTGCTTTCCATCGTCAATTGTTGCAGGTACGCAGGGAAGCGCTTCAGGTACTGATCGTACGGCAACACCGCCACGGTTTCGGCACCGAAGAAGTCCGTGTACCAGAGGCCGAGCAG
>JANXNT010000142.1 GCA_025353985.1 Limnoglobus sp. | reverse complement strand
AAGACGCTGACGAAGGCGATCCAGTAGGCGGGGACGCAAGCGTTAGTGGCGCTTAGCCTTCACATCGAGAGCGGTTCGATTCCGTAGTGCCAGACCTTGAATCCTTCGTGCGTTCACATCAATAATAAAAGTCGAACGGGTTGCCGCCCGATTGCAAGCGGGCGGTTCACGGTCGACTGACTCTGGTGACGCACCTGTCCCCAACATTGGTTGACCGGCCCGTTCGTTTAGGTGCAAACCATGCCTTACGTCGACTCACGGTTGGGCAAGGAATCCGATCCCGCGCTTTCGGCAAAGAATTTACCGTCTGCTGCGTCGGAAAATGAACCTCGACAGTTTCCGAGTTTCCACCGCGTTAAGCCATTGGAGCCATTCCGTGAACGTTGGAATGCAAAACGGCAGGATTACGATCAATTCGTTGCGCGTGTGGAAGAGGTCAATAGCACCAATCTCAGAACGCTCGATGCGAGACTCCCCGATGGTTTGGTTGATGATTGGCAAGCTTCATGGGTTTGTGATCTCTTCCGTGGAATCTTGCCGGGGCATGATCGATTAACCCAAGAACAAATTGCATCTGCCTTCGAGGATGTTGAAGCGTTGGTCGAAGCTTTCCAATTCGTCGAATATCCAGGACGATTTAACAACACTTGTCGATTCTGGCTTTACGAATTGTCCGATAATCCTGGGATGGGTCTGTTCCCGAGACTCGATCAAGTC
Organism: Limnoglobus sp.; assembly: GCA_025353985.1. Classification (GTDB taxonomy): domain Bacteria; phylum Planctomycetota; class Planctomycetia; order Gemmatales; family Gemmataceae; genus Limnoglobus. The sequence continues at coordinate 486 of JANXNT010000142.1, read as the reverse complement.
GTATCGCATTTGCCAGATTTGAACCCGCGACGAGGCATGGAACATCTTGCGGGCGATGCGTCGAATTCAAGTCGATACGACCAGGGACAGTTTTTTGAAGCAGCAGCCTTTCTGCTCGGCACTCCGACGGACCTGGAATGGGATTGGCTTCATCGCTTGGCGTACCGGCCGTGTCCACTTGATAGCATTTGGAGCGACCCACCGAGACATCGCACGTGGACAAGGAATCAACTGGTGAGGGTGATGCCGGAACTTGACGACAGCACGTTGTCCATCACTGAAGTAGTACGTCGGACCGATAAACTGATTCGCCGAAACTGGACACCCACTTTTCGTACAGAAGAAGATCAAGTAAAGGGGACACCGTAGCCAACACAAATCGGAGATCCGGATGAGAGAAGCGACAATGTCCTGTCCGTCCAGTATACCGCTTCAACCCCGCCAACCGTGGCCGCTGAGACGCCGATTGCCGAACGTGATGCACCT
>JANXNT010000131.1 GCA_025353985.1 Limnoglobus sp. | reverse complement strand
CGCTTCATTTTTACGCAGATTCAATAGCCGACTTTTGTCTATGCACTTTCGCGGAAATGATTGTTGTGGCGGATTGCATCGCGTCTCGATGACTCGCTACGACTCCCTCGCTTGCGCTTCGTGCTAACAATTGGGATCGTTCATTCGCAAGCCCGTTAGCCCGTGTTTCTCAGCGATTCGGCTCACAACGAGAATTCAGCCATCACACGCTCGTTGGTAGCGGGCACACTTCCATGGCCCGAATCCAGCCGGAATCGATCGTGAAACGGTGACCCACGTTCCCATCGGCGACGACGGTCCCGGCCAGGTCACGCACGATTTGATGGACATGCACCAGAATGAGGCCGTCACCTTCCCGATGAAACGAAGTCGGTTCCACGTGCGGGTCGATCTCGGACCACTGTTCCGTCCAGTAGTCACGCACTTCCTGATGGCCGCGGGCGAAACCACCCTGAAATGCCTTCGGCCAAACTACATCTGGGGCCATCGTGGCGAGGGCCGCGTCAATGTCTCGCGCGTTGAAGGCCGCGTAAGCAGCCCGCAACAACTCAATCTCCGATGATGTCTGGTCAGTCATGAGTTCCACTCATCAATCGGCCTCGATTACGGTAACATGTGACACGGGTATCGACTGCCAGTTTCATTTTCAATTGTGACAGCACCGCGAGACGAAGTCAAATCTTATGTCGGGAAACTGTTTTTCGGCGCGGACTTGGCATCGCCCACACAAAACCGAAAAGTCAAAATTTTATAGACGATATGACGTAAGTCGGAATTGTCCGACATGCACGGAAGTACCCAAAAGTGCGCCGAAATGACACAGACGTGCGCGCAAATGACACAGAAAAGGCGCGCACGGTCGATTTTAGGTCGCATTGTGGCCCTAAAAAGGCGATATCTACGGCGAGTGCCCGTCGGTTGACCATCGACGCAAACCACGACAGGATCGCACGATCCGGCAAAATCACACGAAACCGATAAGCGATTTGCGATCAAAAAGTGGCATTTTGAGACGAAAAAACACCCGAAAAACCGGTTTTTGAGACTTTGCGATTCGGACTTACGTCGATTATGAGAACGCGAAATCGCGGTTTTGTTCGCCGAAACGTCTGCCGGAACTACTAATACCGAACCTGAAACCATCCCTCCGAGGAGTGCCTACGTGTTTCCGTTTAATCGCAAAAAACGCCTCACCGACTACGCTTCGTGCGCAGGCTGAGCCGGTAAACTGCCCCCCTCGGGCATTGCTCAGGTTCTGAGCTACTTACCGAAGACGAAAGACCCAAACTTGCTCGTCGGCACCGAAACGCACGACGATGCCGGGGTGTATCGCCTCACGGATACGCTTGCGATTGTGCAGACGGTGGACTTCTTCCCGCCCGTCGTCGACGATCCGTACGTTTACGGCCAAATTGCCGCCGCAAACGCGCTCAGCGACGTTTACGCGATGGGTGGCACGCCGATCACTGCGATGAACCTGGTGGGCTATCCCGACGACAAACTCGGGACGGAATGGCTCGGTCGCATTATGGCGGGCGGTGCCGAACGCTGTCAGGTGGCTGGTTGCACGATCGTCGGCGGGCACACGATCCGCGATAACGAGATCAAGTTCGGCCTGTCCGTCACGGGAACAATCCACCCGGACCGCATTTTCACAAATGCCAACGCGAAAGTCGGCGACGTGCTGGTTCTGACGAAACCGCTCGGTACCGGGTTCGTGACGACCGCATCGAAGAACCGCGCCTGCCCCGAATCGCTGTTGAAAACCGCTTGCGTAAGCATGATTCAGCTAAACGCCGCCGGCCGCGATGCCATGGTCGCTAGCGGCGCACACGCCGCCACCGACGTCACCGGGTTTGGGCTAGCCGGGCACAGTTACGAGATGGCCGAAGGCAGCCAAACGACGCTCATTATCAATTTGGCAAAGTTACCGTTGATGCCCGGAATCGAGCAAATCGACGTGACGAAGTACCGCACCCGCGCGAGCAAAACCAACCGCGAATACACCGAACCCGACACGCACTTCGACGGCAAACCCGATGCCTACCGCCGCGAGTTTTTCTACGATGCACAAACAAGCGGCGGGCTGCTGATTGCGCTCCCGCCGGAGAACGTAACGATGTTAATCGAGAAACTGAACGCCAGCGGCGCACTCGCCACCGCGATCATCGGCGAAGTGGTGAAACGCCGCGAGAAGGCACTCTGGGTGATCGGTTAATCCTCCAGGCATTCGCGAATGAACTTTACGCCGTGTTCGATGTCGCGGTAGCGTTGTTCTTGCGTGCCTGCTTCGCGTTCGATGCAGAGCGGGCCGTGATAGCCAACTCGCTGCAAGGCCTTCACGAAGGCCTTCGTGTTCGTTTGCCCTTTGCCGAGCGGCACTTCTTCGCCCCAACTGCCTTTTAACGTAGGCCGATTTGCGTCTTTCATGTGAACGCTGCGAATGTCCGGTGCGAGGAGTTCGATCGCCTCTAGCGGATCGTCCATGTCGTAAAGCAGCATGTTGGCAGGATCGAAATTCACCTTCAAATTCGGACAGTTCAGATCGTCGAGCGTGCTCCGCAACAGCTTCGCGGTTTCCTGGCCGGTTTCAAACGCAACCGTGATGCCAACCCGTGCCGCGAGGTCGGCGACTTGCGCGAGCGTGTCGAGGAATGCCTTCCGCAACGGATCGCGAACATCGGGCAAGAACCCGGCATGGAGCATGATGTCTGTGAGGCCGAGTTCAGTCGTTCGCTGAAGTGCCCAGCGAAAGCGGTCGAGCCGCTCGGTACGGGTCGCGGGGTCGCCGAAACCGCCGGTATGCTCGATCGTTTGCGGCGATGTGTAGTCTTCGCCAGGGAACCCGAGCATCGTCCCGCTGAGTTGGAAACCCGCCGCGAGTGCGGCCCCAGGCATCGCATCGCCTTCGTCCCACGACGCATGATGCGGATCCCCACACGCGATCTGCACGACGTCAATTCCGAGCCGATCCACGAATTGTTTCAGTTCGGGAATGTTCTTTACTTGCAGCGACCAACTGCAAACGCCAATCGCCAGCGGTTCGATAGCCATGTTTCGTCCTTTATGGAAAGTTCGTGAAGTGCATCTTCCAGAAATCGCTCG
>JANXNT010000115.1 GCA_025353985.1 Limnoglobus sp. | reverse complement strand
TACCCCCGGCCCCGCCGGCCCCACCAACCGCATGGTTGTCAGTCAGGGTGCATCCGACGATGGTAAGCGTACCCTGGTTATAGATCGCCCCGCCGAGGCCCGCTGCGCCGCCCCCGCTGAATTGCTCCGCACCGGCCCCGCCCTGAGCGATTCCGCTGGTCAACGTCAGGTTCTGGAGGGTGAGTGACCCGGCGGCCGTGACCTGGAAGAGGCGGAACGGCGTCACCCCGACGCGGGTGATCGTCTCGCCGGTCCCCTGGATGTCGATCGGGCTGGTGATGATGAGAGCGGTCGGCCCGGTGGGCTGGGGCACGTCGGTGGTACTGGCCGCGAGGTTGGTGAACATCGAGAGGTTGATCGTCCCGCCGGTCGCGGCCCCGGCGAACACGATGGTGTCCGTGTCCGCGGCGGCGTTCGCCAGGGCGATCACGTCCCGCAGGCTGCCGGTCCCGGCGTCGGCGAGGCTGCTGACCGTGAACGTCGCAGGCACGTCGCGACTTTCGAGAAGTTCGACGCCGAGAAACGGTTTGCGTTTCGATTGACGAGTCTGCGACAGAGAGTGACGCATGATGAACCTCATAGATGGAAGAGGCAACAAAAAGTGGACTTGAATAGTATCACAATACGCGAATGTGCGTCGATACGCAACCGATTATCGTTTGCGACTTTTGCAATACGACATCGCTTACACGAAGGCAGACTCAGAAAATCCAAGCCTCCGCAAAAGTGACTTGCGTCGATTATGAAGACAAATTTGTTGGCATTTCTCACGCTGATGCGGTACTCTCACTTAAACCCAACTGGGTTTCCGCTAGTTGCTCTTCGTTCGGTCTTAGGTGGTTTCATGACTCAGCCGCTTTCGGTGCTGATACTCGTTCTTTTTGGACTGGTTCCGGCGTATGCGGGTACGCTCGTTACACCCATTACTGTGAAGCTCGATAGCCCTGAATCGTCGCAGCAATTGCTCGTGACGCTGGCGAACAGCGACGGTACGCGCTCGGCGAAGTACGAAGTCGCGAACGCGGCGATTGCGTCGGTCGATGCCACGGGATTGGTGACGCCGAAGGCCGAGGGCAAGACCGAAGTCATCGTACGGCACGGCACCGATCTGCTGCGCGTGCCCGTCGAAGTGACCGGACTGAAGGCACCGCGAGCCGTGTCGTTCGAGCAAGAGATCATCCCCATTCTCACCAAGGTTTCGTGCAATAGCGGTGGCTGTCACGGCAAAGCCGAAGGGCAGGCGGGGTTCAAGCTCAGCGTCTTCGGGTTCGACCCCGAAGCCGATTACCACGCTCTCGTGAACGAGGCACGCGGTCGGCGCGTCTTCCCCGCATCGCCGGAAAACAGCCTGTTCCTCCTGAAAGCGGCAGGCCTCGTTCCACACGGCGGCGGCAAGAAGATCGACAAGGACGGCCTCTGCTATCGCCGCCTGTTGCGCTGGCTGCAAGAAGGCACGCAGTTCGCCGGGGCGAAACTTCCCGCAGTGATGGCGCTCGAAGTCGAACCGAACCAACGCACGCTCGCACTCGGTAGCACGCAACAGTTGCGCGTGACCGCGATTGCCGTCGATGGTTCGCGCCGCTGCGTGACCGCCGAGGCCGAGTATTCCTCGAACGCCGGTACGATCGCGGGTGCCGATGGCCGCGGGTTAATCGCGGCGGGCGACAAGCCCGGCGAGGCCGCGATTCTCGTGCGTTACATGGGCCACGTGACCGTGTGCCGCGTCACGCTGCCGCGGCCGGGGGTGAAATTTCCACGGCCACCCGAAGCGAACTTCGCCGATAAGCACGTCTGGGATAAACTCGAACGGCTCGGCATCCCACCGAGTGAAATTGCCAACGACAATGCCTTCCTGCGAAGGGTTTTCCTCGATACCATTGGCACCTTACCCACCGCTGCTGAAGCGAGTGCGTTCCTCGCCGATGCCGCGCCGGACAAACGAGCGAAGCTGATCGACACGTTGCTGGCTCGCCCCGAATATGCCGACTTCTGGGCGATGAAATGGTCGGACATTTTGAAGGTCGACAAGGACGCCATCACGCCGCAAGCGGCCGTCGCGATGACGCGTTGGGTTCACCGGCAGTTCGCGGAGAATCGGCCGTACGATCAGTTCGCCCGCGATATCGTCACCGCAAAAGGCAACACCACGGCAGACGGCCCGGCGGCGATTTACAAGTCGCTCGGCACGCCCGAAGTCGCCGCGCGATCGCTCAGCCAAATCTTCCTCGGAGTGCGCATCGAGTGTGCGGAGTGCCATCATCACCCATCGGAAAAATGGGGCCAAGACGACTACTGGGCGCTCGCTGGGATGTTCTCCGGTGTCGCCCGCAAACCGCTACCCGGCGGGGCCGAAGCGGTGATCTGGACCGCGGGCATCGACCTCGGCCCGAAGGTCAGCAAGGGCAAAGTCGCACTGGTTCCCGCGAAGTCTCTTGGGGCGGTCGCCACGGTATTCGCGCCATCCGATGATCGTCGTCGCGTCCTTGCCGACTGGATGACCGCGCCGGAGAATCCGTTCTTTGCCACCGTGATTGCGAACCGCCTGTGGGCGCACTATTTCGGTCGCGGGCTGGTCGAACCGATCGACGACATTCGCGCCACCAACCCCGCTTCAAACGAACCACTGCTCGCCGCGTTGACCGCGCACCTTCGCGAAAAGAACTACGATTTGAAGGCATTCACGAAGACGCTATTACTTTCGCGTGCGTATCAACTCAGTAGCCAAGCGACGGCGGGGAACGCGACCGACGAGCAAAATTTCTCGCACGCCGCCGTGAAACCGATGCCCGCCGAGGTGCTGCTCGATGCCGTCTC
>JANXNT010000101.1 GCA_025353985.1 Limnoglobus sp. | reverse complement strand
CATCCCAACGGTCGCCTATAGCGGCGAGATCGACAGCCAAAAGCAAGCCGCCGACGTGATGGCCCGCGATATGAAAAAACTCGGCATGGAATTGACGCACATCATCGGGCCGAAAACCGGCCACAGTTACGAGAAGAACGCGAAAGTCGAACTGAACAAGCAGATCGATGCCATCGTCGCGAAGGGGCTGCCAATCGGCCCGGATCGCAAGGAGATCAAATTCGTGACTCACACATTGCGGTACAACAAGTGCGGCTGGGTAACAGTGACGAGACTGGAAAAGCACTGGGAGAAAGCAAGTGTTGACGCGACCAGATCCGACCTAATGTTTAACGTGAAAACGAAGAACGTGTCCGCGTTTCGCGTGCCATTTGGTAACAGCGGCGTAAAGATCGACAGTGTCGAAGTCCTCAGTCCAGGAATCCACGACGCGGTGCAGCACTTTGGATTCAGCAAAATAGATGGCAAATGGAAACTGTCAAACGCAGGTAGCGGGGGATTACAAAAGACGCACGGGCTACAAGGCCCCATCGACGATGCCTTCATGGACTCGTTCCTCATGGTCTCGCCGACCGGTACGCCGATGAACGAGAAGATCGGCACGTGGACCACCACCGAGATGAAGCACGCGACCGAACACTGGCGGAAACAGTTTCGCGGCGATGCCCCGATGAAGGCCGACAAAGACGTGACCGAACTCGACATTCAAAACAACAACCTCATCCTCTGGGGCGACCCGAAGAGCAACGCGATCCTCGCGAAGATCGCCGACAAGTTGCCGCTGGCCGAATTCACCGACAACACGGTGACAGTGAGCATCTACCCCAACCCGCTGAACCCGATGAAGTACGTCGTGCTAAATAGCGGTTTCACCTTCCGCGAATACGATTATCTGAACAACGCGCGGCAAGTCTCGAAGATGCCCGATTACGCCATCATCGACGTCAACACCCCCGCGAACTCGCGTTACCCCGGCAAAGTCGTGCGTGCGGGCTTCTTTGACGAAAGCTGGAAATTGCAGCCGAACGACGGCAAGTAAGGCGTGATGGCGAGCGGCATAGCGTAAGCATGCCGTGGTCGTCGCAGAGGGTTCGCACGGCACCTTACGCCCAATGCCGGTGAATTAAGGAAACTCGCGGAGGAAACGGAT
>JANXNT010000566.1 GCA_025353985.1 Limnoglobus sp. | reverse complement strand
CGCTAGCGAGGGAGTCAAGGCGAGTTTTCGAGACGCGACGCGATCAACCACAATGCCCCTTCCGTGGTATCAATTATACGGGTCGCGGAAGACGCGGAGCGGCGTGCGGAAATCGACCGAGTAGAGGAATTCGCGTTCGGTCGTCTTGCCCTTTTTGTCTTTGATACTCAGCTTCGTGCGGAAGCTGACGACCTTCGAGTCGGCCGTCTCGGTGGCGAGGATCGTGTATTCGATCAGTTCGTTGGCCTTCCGCAAGTCTTCGGAAAACTCGATCGATTCGGGGCGAGATTTGAGCGTTTCGACCGGCTCTTTGTTCTTCCACGAATCGAGTGACGCCACGAGCGCCTGTTTGCCGCGTGCGATTTCGTCGTCGGTGTGCGTGGCTTTGCCGCAACCTGCGAGCGCGACCATGGCTAATACTGTGCCGATCCGAATCATGAAAACCTTCCCCAAATCAGTACGAGATACTCGGGCAGCCATCGCTCATGAACTCGACGAGCTTCGCGCCGCCGACGATTACCACGCCGGGCACCAGTGCCGTATCGTCGAGTTTTCGCTTTTTGAAACAGGGCGAGCAGACGTAGATTTTGCCGCCCGCTGCCGCGAAGTTGGCGATCAGATCTTTGAGTGCCGCGAAACCGTCCTCGGCGACGGCGTCGGCGACTCCCTTCACCGCCAAATGCACCGCTTCCGTACTCAGGAAAACGACCGTGTCTTTGTCCGATGCGACGGCGGCATTCGCAACGACGAACGCCACGGTGGCGCGGTCGGGGCTTTCGGGGCCACAAGTCAGGCTAACACAGTATTTACCGGGCATCGGTTACGTTCCTTTACGCTGAATGACGTACATCGGGTGATTCGCCGACACCAAGTTGTGGCCACACATTCGGCACCACGCCGGGATGTCTTCCGGGGCCGCCGGATCGGTCGCGCGCACGTGGATTAAATGACCCGCCGATAAATTCGCCAGCCGCAACCGCAACGCGAGCACCAACTCACCACACGCCATATCGCCCGCATCCCAGTCGCCTGCATCAGTCGGCAAATCGATGATGACACTTGGTGCAGATGGTTTATCGATTGGAAGATGTTCGCTGCGTTCGGCTTCTTGCCAAGCCTGCCAGTAGCACGCTTTGCGTTTGATGTACTCGTAAAGTTGCGCGTGGAGTTCGGTCACATCGCGTTCGAGTCGCTCCGCCAAACAGGTCGAACATCGCGGGGCGTTTTTGAAACCGAGCGCAATGTTTCGCACCGCATCTTGCGGCGAATATCGGCACGCACAATCGGTGCAAGCCCCGCCAACGAGTCGCCGAAACTCGCGGAGCGTCGCACCGATTTCTTCGCGATCATCCGCAGACTCTGGCATGAACGTCCCTTCGTGACGTTCGCATTCTATGCAAGCGGATTGATTTTGGTTCCATTCGCCGCGACGCAGCGAATTCCGAATCTCGATTCGACTTACCCACACGATTTCGCGAAG
>JANXNT010000026.1 GCA_025353985.1 Limnoglobus sp. | reverse complement strand
GCGCTGAACGAAGGCGGCGGCGGGCGGCTGTCCCCCGATGGCAAGCCGATGGGCTACGACTTCGAGATGATCTTCGCGGGGAAGGAGAAGGGCCAGGGCGTGCGGATGCGCGTCAATGGCCAGGGGCAAACGGTAAGCAAGTTCCAACTCTGGACGATCCCATCGTGCCTGTGCCCCGAGCCATTCGTGAAGCTGAAAGTCGAACCGGGCGATTCGACATCGTGGATGACGACGTACCATTTTCGCGCGAGCGAATGAGCCTACGCATACGAAAGTTGGTGAACGCCGATGCTACTCGAATTTCAGGATATCGAACTGTTTTTCCGGCTGCACCGTGCGCTGTTGCTCTTCGTGAACAAGCGTCTCAAAGTGATAGCCGATGAGCCTGCCACGCCGGAAGAATTCGCCGTTTTGTCGCCGGAAGTCCGGATCAAGGTCCGTGACGCCCTAGTTGCAAACATCGATCTACTTGAGTCTTTTGTCGATGAGAACCCCGCTCGCCTGCCGGAAGACGACCTTGCGATTGTTCGCTCCTGGCGTCATCAGATTGCTGGCGATTTTTACATCTTCCGTGATCTCAAAAAGTATACGGTGTTCCTTTCGGACGATTCGCAACCGGTCGCTTACGGCGTTCTCGCGCTGTCACTACCATTCGAGAAATTGATCGGGCCGCAACTGCCGGTCCTGACGCATGCGGTGTTGCTGCCTTTCAAGGACAAAATCGTTTACGACGGTTTGATGAACACCTATCGCATCTCCTTCGGCTCCGGCATACTGAGAAATCTAGACCGGGATTTCAAAGATGCGAACGCTCGGAACGGGATCGTCACGACTCTTCCGATTTCGACAACGGGTTGATCCCGTTTATCACGGCAGCAAGGCTGAGCGATGGACGATGGAAATTCGTCGACCACGTATTACGCCTTCAAGCGATTCGCGAAACTCTTGCGAGTTTTAACGATCTTCGGTGCGATCACAGCCATGCAATACGGCTGCCGGGGGTTCGAGCGAAAGTACCCTTGGTGGTAATCGTCGGCGACGAAAAACTGCGTCAGCGGCGCGATCTCGGTCACGATCGGATCGGCCCAGGCTTTCTCCGCCGTCAACTCGGCAATCGCAGTCTCCGCGATCGCTTTCTGTTCCGCGTTGTGGTAAAAAATCGCCGAGCGATATTGCGTGCCGGCATCGGCCCCTTGGCGATTCAGCGTGGTCGGGTCGTGGATCGCGAAGAACACTTCGAGTAGCTCGCGATACGAAATCTTTGCGGGGTCGAACGTCACCTGTACGACTTCGGCATGGCCCGTCCGGCCCGAACAAACCGATTCGTACGTTGGCTTCTTGTCGCCGCCACCCGTGAAGCCCGACGCGACATTTTCGACGCCTACGAGTTGCTCGAAGCACG
>JANXNT010001341.1 GCA_025353985.1 Limnoglobus sp. | reverse complement strand
CTCATAGCCAACCTCCCCAATTCGCAATGTCTTCATCGCACCCAGGGGTACGACGTAAGACGTCTAACCCTGGGCTATCAGATGCAACCCCGTTGGGGTAAATACAGAGCCAAGTCTTACCCCCAACGGGGTTCTATCTTGTAGCCCAGGGTTAGGCGCTTCGCCGTACCCCTGGGCGGGCCTCGCCGTACCCCTAGTACCCAACCCCTTGCTTGCGCGGCGGGCTGGCACGAAAAACTAGCCACTCGCCACTTCTTAGTGATGTCCCCAATTCGCCAGGAACGCGGTATCTTTCTTCGGCAGGATATTCGACTTCGCGAGTTCCTTCGTGAACGACAATCCCCAGATTCCGCCGATGCCGACGACTGCGGCAATGGCCATTGGAACGTGCAGGTAGCCGTTGATGTGCGGGTAACTCGGCACGATCCACCAAATCACGTCAATTGCACAGATGGCTAACAGCATCATCGTCAATTTCCGCATCCGTTGCGGGTCGGTCTTCACTTGGCGGAACAACAGGATGATGAACGGTAGGAACCAGTGGATAATCATGAGCGAGTACGCCATGTACTCCCAGCCGCCGTTCAGTCGTCGCTTGTAGTAGCCGATTTCCTCGGGGATGTTACCTGCCCAAATCAGCATGAACTGGCAGAACGAGGCGTACGACCAGATCATCGTGAAGCCGAGCGTCAGGCTGCCAATGTCGATACGGAACTTGTCCTTAACGATGTCCAGCACGGTCTGGTTCTTGCCAACGATGGTGTAGAACAGGAACGTGCAGAACGCGAATGCCGTCAGCAGGCAGTTCAGGCCCGCCACCACAGGGAACATCGTCGAGGCCCACGTTGGCTCGACGGACATCACCCAGTCTGTAATTCCAACCGTGAAAAGCAGTGCCCAGGCAACCACGCCTGGCCCGCCGAGCATCAGCAGTTTGTTCTTGTAAACTTCATTGCCTTCGTCTTCCGCCTTCGGCGACCACTTCTTGATCCCACGCATAATCAGCCCGAAAATCGTGAAGATCACCGTCGCACGCACAAGGAACCCCGGCCAGTTCAGGTAGAGGTGCTGCTTATGTGCGATCTCTTCGATGGCAGTTTGGTTTTCCTTAACGAAGTCGATGTCCTTCGCTTCGACGGCCCACCAGAACGACGATTCTTCGCCCATGAACAAGCTCGCGGCGACGGGCGCGAACAGCACGGCCATCATCGGCCACGTGCGGGTGGCAGCCTGGAAGAAGCGGCGTAGCACGAGGCCCCAACTGGCGCTCGTCAGGTACGACAGCAGTAGGAGCGTCATGCCGCCAACGGGCAGGCTGAGCCAATAGATGAACCCGACTTGGTACGTCAGAAAGAAGTCGCGCAGTCCGCCGTGTTCTTGGCCGTGATCGTGCGTGCCTTCCGTCGTGCCGTACGCCGCCAGGTTGACGAGGCCAAGCGCCACGAAGGCGATGGTGCCGCCGATCGCAGCGAGGAACGCGATGCGGCGCAGCTTGCCGTGATCGACGTCAACGGTCGGTGCGGTGTAATCTGAATCGTGATTGTGGTGTTCGCTCACGGGGGGCCTCTGTTCTTACTTGTGCGGTGCGGCGGGGCCGGTGTTTTTAGCGGCGGCGGTCACATCCGCAGGCACGCCGGTCCCAGCCGAGTTTTGGCTCAGTTGGAGTGCCCGGATGTACGCCGCAATCCGCCAGCGATCCGCTGGGGGAACTTGCGAAGCGATCTGGGGCATCCCGCCATAACCCCAGGTAATTACCTGGTAGATGTACCCGATCGGCACATCCTTCAGCGGGACTTGCACTTTATAACGGTAGAAGCCACGGGAGTAACCGAGCTTCAATTCCAGTTCTTTCGTGCGTTCTTCGGTCTTCGGGGCGTGGCCAGTGGACCAGTCGAACGCCTTGCCTTCGGGGTCGGTGTGGTACGACGGCGGACGCAGGTAACCGCGTTCGACGATCTTACCGTTACCGTGCCCGGCGGCTCCGTGGCAGACGGCACAGTAAATGTTGTAACGCTGCTGGCCACGCTTCAGGTCGTCTTCGGTCATGTCGAACGGGAACTCGTCGACGAAGTTCGCGACTTCGGTCGGCGCACCCGCCGATGGTGCCGATTGGCCGTTCGGATCGACTGCGGCCTTCCACTCGGGCGTCGCGCTCGGCGACTTGCCTTTCGGGGTCAGCCACGTAAGTAGTGGATCGTCGGTCGGCAGTTGGCCAATATGGACCGTACCCGGTTCGAGGAACCGCGCCGATTGCTTGTTCGGGAACAAACTGTGCGGCTCATAAGGGCGTGCCGCAGGTTGCTCGGCCATCTTCTGTTGGCAGCCCGTTACGGCACTGGCCAGCAGAATGGCAACTGTCAACGATTTCATTTTGAGGAACTGGCTCACGCGGGCACCTCCTCGACGCTGGCAGGGTTCAACCCAGCGAGAAACGCCCGGGTGCCTGCGAGGTCGAAATTCGGATCGACCGCTTCGATCGCGAGGAAGAATCGGTCCCGCGTCGCACGGGCGAAGTTCGGGACGTTAAATAGTGGGTGGTACGGTTGCGGGAAGCCACACAACGCGAGCAGGCCGATCACGCCGCTGACCGATGCGGTTAACACGAGGAGTTCCCATGTGATCGGGATGAACATCGGCCACGACCACATCGATTTGCCTGCGATAATCAGCGGGTAATCGACGACGCTGACCCAGGACATCATGAGGAAGCCGATCGTCGCACCGACGAGGCCGCCGATGAACATGATCGCGCCGATCTCCGAACGCGGGAAACCGAGTTCGTCGGCGACTTCGCCCACAGGGTACGGGCTGTAGCCGTCCATCCGGGTGTATCCCGCCAGACGGGCACTCCGCGTTGCGGCGATGAGTGCGTCGGCGTCGGTAAATTCGGCCAATATGCCCCACGTTTCGGGGGCGATTTCGTTCGTGCTCACTTGGCGTTCTCCATGACCGCGTGGCCGTCTCGTCCGCCCGCTGCTCGTGGTAACAGTTCGCGCATTTCCGTGATCGAAATCATCGGCAGGAATCGCAAGAACAGTGCGAACAGAGTCAGGAACAAGCCCATCGAACCGAACATAATCATGTAATCCCACATCGTCGGTGAGTATCGGCCCCAGCTGCTCGGCAAGTGGTCGCGGGAGAGCGTCGTGATAATCACGTAGCGCTCGAACCACATGCCGATGTGGACCGAACCGGCCACCATGAACAACCAGAATTCGCTGTGGCGGAACCGCTTGAACCAGATCAATTGCGGGATGATCGTGTTCGTCAGAATCAGTAACCAGTACGACCACCAGTACGGCCCGAACAGCCGTTGCAGTGTCGTATCCCACTCGTAAACGCTTTGGCTGTAGAATGCGAACCAGACTTCGCAGAAGTAACCGTAGCTCACCAGCAAGCCCGTCCCGAGCATAATCTTACCGCATACATCAAGGTGCTTCTTCGTGATGAGGTCGCTCATCCCGTAGAAGTGGCGGAGCGGGATCGCCAGCCAAATCACCATCGCGAACCCGGCATAAATCGCACCGGCCACGAAGAACGGCGGGAAGATCGTCGCGTGCCACAACGGCACAATACTTACGGCGAAGTCGAACGAAACGATGGTGTGCACGCTGAAAACGAGCGGCGTACCGAGGCCCGCGAGCAGCAGATACAGTTTTTCGTAGCGACGCCAGTGGATCGCTGAGCCACGCCAGCCCATCGCGAGGCCACCGTAAACCATCTGCTGAATCTTCGTTTTCGCGACATCTCGCAACGCGGCGAAGTCGGGGATCAAACCGACGTACCAGAACATCAGCGAGACACTGAAATACGTGCTCACCGCGAACGCATCCCACGTCAGCGGGCTACGGAATTGCGGCCACACGGCCATGTTGTTCGGGAACGGGAACAGCCAATACGCGAGCCACGGACGGCCCATGTGAATGAGCGGGAAGATACCCGCGCACATCACCGCGAAGAGCGTCATCGATTCCGCGAAGCGGTTGAGCGACGTTCGCCACTTCTGGTGCATCAGCAAGAGAATCGCGGAGATCAGCGTCCCGGCGTGGCCGATGCCGATCCACCACACGAAGTTCACGATCGCGACGCCCCAGAAGACCGGGGAGTTAATACCCCAGACGCCGACGCCCATGTAAAATAGCCACACGAGACCGACGACCATCGCCTGCAACAGCGAGAAGCCGATGAGGAACGTGGCCCACCACGCCTTGGGCGTGACGGTGTCTCCGAGGCAAACGCTGCCGATTTTGTCGCCGATCGTTGCGAGCGTATGTTGCCCGCCGATCAGGAATTCATCGTCTGTATACACGTCGTGTTCGATGAGTGACGCATCGACGTGGGTATTGGTAGCCGCTGCCATATGCTCAGGCCCCCTTCAGTTCGGGGTTCGGGTTCTTGATCGCGGCGAGGTACGTCGTCCGCGGCATCGTGTTCAATTCGGCGAGCAGACCGTAGTGCGTCGGCTCTAACTTCCACCGGCTGACTTCGCTGAAGCCGATCGACTTACCGCCGACTTCGTATTGGTCGTAGTTCAAGTCGCCGAAGGCGATCGCTTGCGACGGACACGCCGACTGGCACGCCGTCTTGATTTCGCCGTCCTTGATGATCGGACGCTTGCTGCGTTCGTCCTTCAAGCGGCCGGGGTTATCGTGTTCGCGTTCGGCTTCGATCTCGGCATTCCGGATGCGTTGTACGCAATACGTGCACTTCTCCATCACGCCGCGAGTACGCATCGTGACTTCCGGATTGTTCATCAGGCTCGTCGTGGTGCCCGCGTCGTAGTTGGCGTACTGGATGAAGTTAAAGCGACGTACTTTGTACGGGCAGTTGTTCGCACAGTAGCGGGTACCCACGCAGCGGTTGTAGGCCATGTCGTTCAGGCCGTCCGCACTGTGAACGGTCGCACCGACGGGGCAAACCAGTTCGCACGGGGCTTTCTCGCACTGCTGGCAGTTCACCGGTTGGAAGTGCGTCGTCACTTCGGAAGTGCTCGCCTTCAGCGCTTCCCAGCGATCCTTATCGTCGATCCGTTTCGTGCCGCCGACTTCGTCCTTGATTGCGAAGTAGCGGTCGAGGCGAATCCAGTGCATGATGCGACCGCGTGTGACTTCGGTCTTGCCGATGACGGGCACGTTGTTCTCGGAAACGCACGCGGTGATGCACGCATTACACCCGGTGCAGGCCCCGAGGTCGATTGCCATCGCCCAACGACGATACAGCTTGTTCGGCTTGTGGTCGTCGACGAGCGTCAGCGGCAACAAACGGGCATCGTGAATGTGCTCTTGATGCCCATCCTCTTTCTCGTGCCGGTGCTGGTTGTTCTTGTAGCCGTCGTCCTTGTACGTGATCGCAAGCCGTTCGCGTTCTTCGGGCGTGCCGGGTAACAGTGCCCGCATCAGGCCCTTCTCGGCCGCCGATGCGGGTGGGTTATCGGCGAAGTCGAAGGCGTGCTTCGTGTGATTGTCGATCGCCTTCTTCTCGGCACGGGCTTGTTCGAGCGTACCATGACGGGCGGGGCGACGGCCTTCCATCGCGTGCTGACCTTGCGTACAAGCGAGAATGTACTTCTCTTCGGTCCGCTTCGCACTCTCTAGCGGCTTGATCCCCGGCACCAGCCAGAGGCCCGTCGAGTTCCGCAACTTGTAGGCGTTGAAGCCGGTACCCATCGCGACCGTACCGGCGTTCTTCTCGCGGCCGTAGCCAACATGCAGCGTAATCACGTCGTCGGCATGTCCGGGTAAAATCCAGACCGCGACTTTCAGCATCTGCTCGCCGACCTTCAGCTCGATCATGTCGACTTCGCTGCGGCCATGTTCGCCGGCGGTCCACTTGAAGGCGATCTCGCACTTCAACTTCT
>JANXNT010001274.1 GCA_025353985.1 Limnoglobus sp. | reverse complement strand
AGGCGGGAGCAAAGTACGCCCCGCCCTGGGGTCGGATCGGAAACAGGTCGGCTCGCCGTTCGAACAACTTCTGCACGATCCGACTGACGTCGCTCCCGGTGCGATGGGCAATACAGCGGTCGAGTTCATCCTGGGCCAGCGTGGCTAGGCCGGGCAATTCGCAGCTCACTGCCCCGGTCTGTTTGTCGAGTGTCAGCATGGTTTCGAGCGTGTATTCGAACCGGTCGTCGCTGCGGCTTTCCTGTGTGAACTGGAACTGAATCGCGGTCGCGTCCTCGGACACCGAGCGAATGATGCGGCGGTCGCTCAAGACTCGGCAGGCCCGGGCAAATGCGTGTCGCGGGGCGAGTTCGCGGGCCACACCGGGATCGAGGCTGGTGGCTTCGAGGGCGGCGACGAGTGCCGTGTGAGTGACGCTCAGGCCGGGGCACGCCCAGGCGAGGATCTCGCCCAGCAAGCGGCTGCCCGCCCGTACGGGCATCGGCAGGGAATTGGTTGCGGTCGCAGACATTCAGAATACCTCCTTCGAAAGAATGGAAACGCAGCGACCGGCGGACGGTCCACCGGTCGTTGCGAATTCGGGTTGCGGTTCGGTTCACAGAGACAAAACGCGGCCCACCGCGTCGCCGGCGGGTTCGAGAGCCGGCACGTGATGGACCTCATCGCAGACTGCGGCGAGGTCGCCCGACGGACTGTCGATCACCAACGCCACCGCCCGGACGCGAGCCGCTTTACGCCAATTCAAAAAGTGGATTTGCAACCTCTAAATACAAGCGAAAGAGTCCTTTACGTCGTTACCCGGATGGATTGTATAATGATAATATTGCACTCCGTGAATACCCATCTCGCGTCTTTCTGGCGTCGTGCCTTTCGAGCCTGCTGATTCTGCCTATCACCAGCAATCACCGTGACGGTGGCGATATTTCTATTCTGGGAGCAAACGCAGATTACCGATACAGCCGGTGAGAACGTAGAAATTCAGCGAGCCGCAATCGGCATGAGTGACATCATGACCGCTCCGGCTGTTTTCCACGAACGAATTCAAGACGTGGACTCTCTACCTATATACAAGGGCCGAAACCCACCTTACTGACATCGAGCGGTTCACGGACAAGTGCACAAGCAAGAACTGGTTCGTCAAATTACAATTAGTTACCGTCAATAGCCGGTAATCTTATCAAAATTAGTTCGTCACCTCCAACAGTACAGCCTGCCAGATCGCGGACGGCTACCGAAAGCTCGAATCCGAGGTTGGCTGACGGTGTGCGCCGATGACGTCGATCTCACGCCCGCCGGATTGCTGCAAATTGACCGCCACCTGACCACGTTCTTCGATGCGGAGCATCTGTCGAACCGCTACACATAGCGTGTCGGCTACAATTTCAATCCCGTTAACCCGACCTGTCAGCGCGAGCCGTTGTGGAGAATCGGAGACTCCAAAATGCGAAACTGAGTCTGTACCAATTCCAGATTCATCTGAGAGGCCACTGCGAGTCGTTGACCGGTAGGGTCAAATGCAATGGCTCGTATTGGACCTTCCGTGGGAATCGAGAGCATTTCTTGCCCACTGGCGATATGCCATAATCGGATGACTCCGTCGTTACTGCCACTGGCGACCGTTTGATTGTCTGGGGAGATCGTGATTGCGTGTACAATTCCTCCATGCGGGCCAAGCACTTTCATGCAAGTGCCATCCTCGACCGACCAAATCCGCACGGTCCGATCCCAGCTACAACTTACGAGCCGCCTACCATCGTGGGTGAATGCTAAGTTTCGAACTTGTCGAGTATGGCCGACGAACATCGTCTTCAGCGATTTCCCGTCGATACTTCGCAAGCAAATGTTGCCATCACGGCTGCCAGTCGCGAACAGTGTGTCGCCGAATATCGCAAGAGCATTGATTTCACCGCCATCATCGGTGAACGACTGTTTCAATTTCCCCGTCCTCGCGTCCCAGATGCCAATCGTTCGAGTCTCTGCATTCGCACAGCCAAATAATGAACCGCTCGTATTGATTGCGGTGCACCACCACTTGGAACTCTCGGGGAGAAGTTCGGTAAGGCGCTCCAATTCGGGTCTCACATCCGGTGTCGTTGTGGAGTTGAAGACGAGATGGCGTTGATCTCGCTGAAATCTCACGATGCCCTGCTGGGATTCCTGTATCGTTGCGGCTCCCACCGAAAGATACTGAGAATCGGAAACTGAGGAAATCGTGGGTGGTCGAGTGGACGGATTCATCTTCAACGCAAGCGATTGGTGTTGATTCGCAACTTCGCAAGATTGCCCATCGGTCGAGAATGCGATCGAGGTGACTAGCCAATCGATTGCCGACTGCGCGATTGCAGTATCATCCGCGATTCGATTCACCCGCACGGTGCCGTCGTCGCTAACTAAAACGAGTTGCTCGTCGTTGTGTATGAAGCGAATGCCGTACACCCGCGAACCGACGACCGGTAAAGTGATTCGCTTGATTCGTGTGGGCCATTCCCAAATATCGATACCCGTCTCGCGTGCCACGGCCAAACGGTGCCCATCACGACTCCAATCAAAATCATTAATTCGTTCCGTAATGTTGATGCCGTCACTCAACGCGATCGGGGTATCCGTTTGCGTGGCTGCTCTGACGGAGTGAATGGAAACACCCCCATTACTCCGAGCACCCAGCACCAACTCGTTCCCCGATGGCGTGAAGCGAAGGGCGTTAATGCGAAACTGTTTGCATGGCAGCAACTCCGCATGATCTTGAGTGGCATACGGCCAGGAGTGAACGCCCTGATCTAAGGTGCCGAACACGAGTCGATCGCCCGTGGGTGAGAAGTCCATAGCGCGGACTTTCCGATTCGATTGGTGTAGGGTGCGCGATGGCCTTTTCGCGGAAGTCAGATCGAGAACGGTCACTGCGGGATCATCGCCGCCGATCGCAAGCCACTCGCCGTTGGGATGGAATGCGACATGATGAGGGCGACCGGGAAGCACGATAACGAGTTGTGCTTGTCCCGAGGCGACATCCCAAATTCGAACCCCACAGTCCGCACACGCGACGGCAACTCGTCGGCCATCTGGCGAAAATGAGAGATGGGCAATCTCATTGGGATGCACCCACGGCCCGGCGACGCGTTTCCCATTTTCGGCATCAATCACACGCACGGTCCGATCCGCTCCGCCAAACGCGATCCATTTGCGATCCGGAGACACGTCGATTGTGAAAATCGGCTTGTCCACCGAGGCCAGAATTTTACTCGGCGGCGGTTCGGTTCGTGCTTGCAAGTGTCGCCATTCAAAGCCGCGTAGGTTCCCATTGGCGGGGATGGTGTCGAGGACGCGCCGGGCCGTCTCGCGATCCCAACGGGCCAGTGCCATTCCTGCGACTCGGATTTGATCTGGATACGCCTCCGCTCGAAGGGCGGCTTCCCGTTCGATTCTGGTTTTTTCTTCGCGTACCAAGTCGGTTTGAGCGCGTACGAGATCCCCGTTGACCCGATCCAATTGTGCGGTGTGTACGACCAATCCAACGATGGTGGACACGATCATGAGAAGTGACATCACAACGAGCGCGCTGAGGAAACGATGCTGTCGAATCGTAGCGGCGAAGCGTCGGCCTCGGCTCGGCAATGCTGCCTGGACCGGGATACCACGCAAGAAGCAACCGAGGTCGTCCGCGAGTTCCCGTGCCGTCTGATAGCGCAAATGCGGCTGCTTTTCCAGGCACTTCCAGCAAACCGCTTCCAAATCGGTGGGCAGATCGGGCCGAATTCGGCACGGCCGTTCCGGTACGCCTTCCACAACCCGGCGGATCACATCCACCAATGTCCCCGCTGCAACGGGCGAACGACCCGTGAGCAGTTCATAAAGCACGGCCCCCAACGAATAGACATCGGTGGTGACGGCGACTTCGCCCCACTCTTCGTTGGCTTGTTCCGGTGCCATGTACTGCGGCGTGCCGATGAGTTTTCCACTCGTCGAGCATTCCGCAGAGCCATCTCGTAAACGAGACAGCCCAAAGTCCGCGAGTCGGGGAACGAGTGGGCTTTCGACTTCGATAAGGATGTTAGCCGGCTTGATATCGCAATGCAGGATGCCCTGCCGATGGACATATTCTACCGCCTCCGCCAGATCGCGAAGTAACTCGGCCACTTCTCGAAACGACACGAGCCGATTCTGCTTCCGATGTTCACGTAGCCAATTCGCGAGGTTTGGCCCATTGACGAAAGCCGTCACCAAAAATGGCCGCCCTTCGGTAAAACCGGTGTCGAACACTTGCACCAAATTGGGGTGATCCAACTTTGCCAAACGCTTGGCTTCGGTCGAGAACTGCAAGGACGCTTTGGCGTCCGTCGATGTGTAGGGATGGGAAACCTTGACCGCGACCTCACGATGGAGTTCGGGGTCGAACGCTCGATATACGGTGCCGAAACCACCGATACCCAACAATTCTCGAATGACAAAGCGGCCGATCCGAGTGGGTAACACGACGATTCCATTTTCGTCCGGTTTGACTGTTACCGGGATGCGAACACTCGCATATCGGATCGCTTGCTGAATGCTCGACGCGAGTAATACCGTTCGGTCGGGTAGTCGGCGATTCAACTCGGCCGCGTCGATTGTTGCGGCATTTCGTAAACGGTGCTCGCATTCCAATATCAGCAGTTCCTCCAACAGAACTTCACGAAGAGTCCCCTCGGCATCGGCGGTCCAATCTTCGGCTCGAAGATCTTCGCCTTTGGTCAGCGATTGCTCGAATTGCTCGCAAGTGGCATTCACTCGTCGGAGATCAGCCGCGGAGAGCCGTTCGTATCCAGGCATTGACGACATGCGGTAACAACTCCCAAGGGATTATTTTGCGTGTCATTCGAAGTTTCCGCAAAGTCATGCGATTCATCGGTTCCCACACATATGTCACTGCCTATTCGGTGATTTCGTCCGCCATGTCTTCGGGTTTTTCCTCGAGCAAATCCCATGCAAGGGTCGCGAGCCGTTCGTTCCAGATCACGCGTATCGTGTGCAAATGCCGTTCGACCGCCCGCAGGGAGCGTTTGATTTCACCTGCAATTTCCACGTTTGTGTAGCCGGCCGCTTTCAGTTGTACGATGCTGCGTTGCGCGGGTTCTAACAGCAGCAGCCATTGTTCGATCGATTCGCGGATTTCCGCCAGTAATTCTGGCCCCGGTTCCGTTTCGGCGGTCGCATCGAAGTCCGACGAAATCGTCAGGCGAGAATCGCGTTTGAGCCGTGTGGCATTGCGTCGGTATCGCCGCACTTTCTGTTGCACGATGGTTGCCAGGATACCCAACAAACCGTGTCGATCATGTGTGTCGTGAAAGTGGCCGCGATCCACGACGGCTCGCCAAAGACTGAACATCACGCTGTTGGCGATCGCATCGGTATCCAAGCCCTCGGCCGCCGGTGTTCGCCGTTCTACCGATTGAACCAGGTTGGGAAGATACCGATTGCAGAGTTGGCGGAACGCATCGCTATCGCCGAGTTTGACTCGGTCGAACAACAACGACACTGAGCCTGGCTGATCGGGGGGCGAATTCATGGGCACCAATCGGGCGGAAATTAAACCAGCAATGCAATCCTATGCAATTTTTGCCAAATCGTGGCGGGGTGAGACGGCGGATGGGAAGTATTTGTTCATCGAGCCAGATTTTCCACCGCACGAGTGCCGTCATGACGCCATTTTCCCGCCGTTGGATGTGCCGATCTTTGCTTGCGTTCCGGAATCTATTCCCCTGTACTACCAAACCAAATCTGCAACTGCCGAATCTCGTCCGGGTTTCGCTGATCGAGCTCGAGGACCGCTGGGTGCCCGCGACAATCACGTGGAGCAACGCTGTCAGCCCGACGGGTGGCAGTTGGGACGCCGGTACGAACTGGATCGGCGGAGTCGTGCCGACGGCAGCGGATGACGCGGTGATTAGCCTCGCGTCGGCGGGTACGGTCGCCTTGGCCCCATCAGTTACCGATACCGTCAAGAGCGTGACAACCAATTCCAACACCACTTTCAGCGTGAACAATGGATCCCTCACACTTGGGACGAACCAGACAACATTTGGCGGCAACGTTAACATTCCGACCAACGGAAAACTGATCGCGAGTACCGGGTCCAAGGTCACAATTGGGGATAATGTGGCGGTGTCGGTGAGTGGGACACTGACGGTGACGAACCCGGCGTCCTTTGCGGCGTCCCAGAACACATTTAACGGCTCGACCGATTCGATCACTGTCGGGGCCGGCGGAACGATGGCCCTGACGAACGCGATCTTCACAATCGCAGGCACTTCCGGCGGTACGTCGTTCGTCCGTGTGCAGGCCGGGGGGCACCTGACTGCAACTGGCTCGACGATCGGTTGGAACGTACTTGCTTGGGACAACGGGGCGGTGCTGAATAATGCAGATGTCACTTCGAACACCGTCAACGCTACGGTCTACGTTCAGCCGAACTTCGTACCGCTTCTCACCAACAACACGTTATTCAAAGACGTGTTCCTGAACGCCGGGAGTTCCCTTGGTGCCACCCCAATCGATCTGCCCGTCCTCGGTACCGCGTCTACCACCCAGCGGTACATCGTCTCCGCATTGGATAAGTACAAAGGAACAACGACGACGTTCACT
>JANXNT010001254.1 GCA_025353985.1 Limnoglobus sp. | reverse complement strand
CGAAGTTTTAGTAGCGAGGTTCTCATGATCGGTGGCGATACTCGCCTGACGTCAGTGATTCTGAGCCGATTCCCCGCAAGGGGTCGGGTAGAACTGCCGTCGACTTCACCCCCCGTTTCGCTACTTCGTTTTTGTCTGAATCTCCCAGTTTTTCTCGTTCGATCCGGCCTTCACCTCAAGGGTAAGCGTCGTTTTGTCGTTGTACTCGGCGGGTAGCGATTCTTCGATGAACCCGCTCGCACCGGGGCCGGGGCCGGGGCCGTCGCTCTTTAGGCCGGGTTTCGCGCGGGTGAGTGGTCGGGGTACGCGAATCTCGACTTTGACCGTACCAATCGGGACGGTGGCCGAGTATTTGCCCTGCTTGAGCGTGTCGCCGGCCGATGAGGATTTCCCATCGGACGAGACGAAGTTAATCGAGGAGCCGTCCATCGGGATTTCCCCGTTGACGGTCACTTTGCCACTCACTGTACCTGTTTTGGAATCGTCGCCGCACCCGCTGAGGAGCAGGCACGCGAGGAAGAATCCACTTGTACTCGCTCGTTTAATCATTGCTGAAAACCTCCGAACCGGCCATCGATCCTAACCCGTTCCATGCGCCGATCGAGATCGAATTCCGCGCGAAGCGAACGCTGCCATCGCAGTTAGCGGCATTGACCCCGCCCGTGTGGCGACTGCGTGCCGCTGCGCGTTGCGGGTTCCCGAGCGCGATGGGCATCAGTGGGTCGCCGTTGGGTTGGAAGAAAGCCACACTACTCACCAAGTCCGGCGACGAAGAGTTCGGCGTCACCGTCGTGTCGAAGCGGAAGATGCCGTCGTCGTTGTGAATGTCGCCGCGCCAGTCGTTATCGGCACTGCTCTTGGCCATGAGGTTTTCGGACATGAGCAGAGTATTCGAAGTCCCATCGGTAATGCTCGCGATTTTCACGATGCCCGGCGTGCTGCGGTTCCCGCCTTGGTGGTAGAACGGCCCGAAGTTATTGCCGATGGCCGTGGCCCCCGCCCCCGTCCGCGTGTCGTCGTAAAGCGTGTTCCCCCAGTTCACCATGTAGTTCCCACGGGTTCGCTGATAGTAGCCGGTGTTCTGATCGATCGTACCAGTGTCGCTCGGGCAGAGGTACGTCGGTACTCGCTTGCCGCAAAGGCCATCCATCGTGTTTCCGATGGTCCCCGGTGGCAGGTAGAAGTGTTCGTTGAGGTTGTTTTGTTGTGATAGCGCGTTCTGCTCGATGAACGGCCACACGTACATCACCCACGTCTGGCGCTTGAGCGCGCCATTCGACGAGCCTTTCGGAAACTGGTTGAACACATCGTGGTAGCCCTGCATTGCGAGGCCGAACTGCTTCAGGTTGTTCGTGCATTTCGCCCGTGCCGCCGCTTCGCGCACCTTTTGCACTGCCGGCAACAACAACCCGATCAGGATCGCGATAATCGCAATCACGACCAACAACTCGATCAGCGTGAAGCCTCTGCGTCGAGAGGCTTTCGGGAATGAGGGAGAGTCGAACGAGAACATGAGAAGAACCTTTCGAAAACGGAAATGATTCCAAAGAACAGTAATCCTTTGGTTCGTGTACGGTAATCATGAACGAATGATGAGTCAACAGAAATCTGACAAAACTGAATGCAGTTGAGCATGAAAAGAGATTTCCGCACACGCCCACTATTCCACCTGCACTATTGACATGGCGCGCCGATTGGGGACACTAGGTGTTCTCCCGATGGGAATGTCTTTGGAGGGTTTGCGATGCGGATCGTTCTTGCACTGGTTGCGTTTGTGGGTTTTGCCGTGCCGACGTTTGCGTATGTCGAAGCGCCGATGTCGCTTGGCTCGCTGATTACGCAGTCCACGAACGTCTGCACGATGGTCGTGACTAAGGTGGACAAGCAGAAAAATCTCATCGTTTACAAGAAGTTGCTCGATGTGAAGGGCAAGCATCCGCAAGAGGAAATCAAGCACAACATCGGCTTCGGGGGACTTCGGCCCGGCGAATGGCAGGAGATCATGAACTGGGCGGAGGTCGGCAAACAGGCGGTGTTTTGCCACAACGGCGGCGCGAGCGAAACGTATATCGGCGCGACGTGGTACCAAGCCTACCCCGGCGGCGAGTGGTGGAACATGTCTCACGGCGAGCCGTTTTTGTTGCGAAGCTACTCGGGCAAAGTCGAGAAGTTCGGCGGGTTCGTGAAGGAAATCGTCGACGGCAAGGAAGTGATCGTGCCGTGCATGATCGATGGCGACAAGGAAGCGTTGCACAAGAAAACCGCAAAAGTGCAACGGTTGCGCGCGAGTTTGAAGATACAGGACTACAACCCGAAACGGGACTTCACCGGTTGGGGCGGCGAAGACATTCGGCGTTTGGCGGGGATGCCCGGCTTCGATCGGCTCGCGGCACTCGGTTCGATTGGGGCCGATGCGCAGTCGATATCCGCGATCGATTTCGATGCCGATGGCAAGCTCGATATCTGCCTCGTTGGTGCGAATCGCGTGATGTTGTTGCAGAACGGCGGCGATGCGTTTAGCGAAGTCGGCCTGCCGGGCTATTTCGGTGGGGCGCGATCCGCCGTGTGGGCGGACTACGATGGCGATGGCTTGCCGGACTTGCTGTTAGCCACCGCAACGGGGCCGAAACTGTTTACGAACCTCGGCAAAGGGCTATTCCGCGACGACAGCAAACGCTTGCCGCAAGAGGCGTGTTACAACCTCACGGCGGCGGCGTGGATCGATGCGGACAGCGACGGCCACCCGGATATTTTACTCGCGAACGGCTTCCACGGACTGCGGCTGTACCGCAACGCGCGCGGCAACGACACGGTGGCGAAAGGGGTGCCACCGAAGCTCAGCGACTGGTACGCCGTCGGCCCGTTCCGCCAAGGCGACGGCAAAGGCAATATTGCGCACGCCTTCGCACCCGAAGCCGAAGCCTTTGATGCCGCGAAGAAATACAAGGGCAAACGCGACATGGAATGCGGCTGGGTGAAGGGCAACTACCCCGATGGCCAGGTAAACTCGCTCGCACCGTTCGCGGGAAACTGTGCCATCTACTTACATCGCGAACTCGACATGGTCGCCGCCGGTGACGTACCCGTGTCATTCGGTAATCGCGATGCGGCAACGATCTGGCTCAACGGCGAGAAAATTCACGCGGATGTGGCCGCCCACCCTGTGGCCGCAGATCAAATCGCACTGAATCTGAAGCTGAAAGCGGGCAAGAACCGGTTGCTGGTCAAGCTGTGCCACGCGGAAGGTGAGTCGGGGTTTTACTTCAAAGTCGGTAGCGCTGGGGCGACCACGAAGCCGCTGTTCGACGATGTCTCCGTGGCGTGGGGCTTCGGCCCCGATGGCCACGCGAGCGATGTCAAAGGCGACACGCTCACCGTTGCGGACTTCACCGGCGATGGCAAAGCCGACTTCGTTTACGGGGCCGGCACGGGGCTGTTGTTCGCGAACACCGGCAACCGCTTCGAACGCAAACCGGACAGCGGGTTGCAGTACACCACCGGCAAAGTTGGCCCCGTAGTCGAAGACTTCAACGGCGATGGCCACCTCGATTTGTTCGTCCCGCAAGCCGATGGCAAATGCAAGCTCTACCGCAACGATGGCACCGGAAAATTCACCGATGTCATCGCGATGGCAGGGGACTTGAACGCACCGATACTCGGCGCGGTCGGGGCCGCATGGGGCGACTTCGACAACGACGGTTTCCCAGACCTAATCGTCACGCGGTTACGCGGGCCGAACCTGTACTTCAAAAATAACGGCAACGGCACCTTCGCGAATCAGACTGCCGAGATCGGCCTGAATCAGAAGCTGTTCAACACGCAAGCGGCGTGCCTCGCGGACATCAACGGCGACGGGCGACTCGACTTGTTATTGGCAAACGAAGGGCAAGATTCCGCGATCTTGTTCGGTGCCACGACCACCCCCGCGAAGAAGACGCCGGTGACGATCGACCTTGCGGGAACGAGCTTGCCCGTCGGTGGCATCGTCACCGTGAAGGCCGCTGACGGCACCCGCGTGGCCGCCAGCACGATGACCGGCGGCGACGCTCGTGGCGGGCAGTCGGGGCTAGCCCCACGCTTCGCACTTTTGCCGGGAAACTACAAAGTCGAGATTCGCAAAGCCGGCGGTACCGCCGTCGTCAAAGACATCGTCGTCGCAACTTCGCCGATGAACGTGAAATGGTAGTCTCAAGCCCACGGACGATCGTCCGTGGGCGTTCCTCAGGTGGTCCTCTCATGCGATTACTGTTTGGTTTGCTGGCGTTTTTGTCGGTTGCGGCGGAGCCGTGGGCGACGTATCGGGGGAACCCGCAGCGGACGGGGAACACCGATGGCATCGCGGTGCCGGACTCTCCGGGCGTGCTGTGGGCGGTGAAATCGCAAGATCATTTCGTGGCGTCGCCAGTGCCGGTCGGCGAGAACGTTTACCTCTCGGCGCTCGGCGGTTTCAACCGTCCAGTCGTATCGCTATACCCGCGAAATGCGAAGGGCGAACCGAAGCCCGCATGGACGCGCTCCGCGCCGTACCTGCGTCTCGCGTCGGTGTCGTCGCCCGCTACTATGGGTAACTTCCTCGTCCTCGGCGACGGGATGCACCAAGACTCTGGCGGCATCTTGCATTGCCTGACCGCCGACACGGGCCGCCCGATCTGGCAACTGCCGCTACCCGGTGACCTCGTCCATCTCGAAGGCGCACCTTCGCTGGCGAATGGCCGCGTGTACATGGGCGGCGGCGCGGCGGGTGTGTTTTGCGTCGAACTCGAAAAGGCGATGCTCGACGGCAAAGAACTCGGGGCCGCCGAAATTCAGACGCTACAAGACGCAAAGTGGAAAGACCTGCTGGCGAAGTACGAAGCCGACAAGAAGAAAGACCCTGACTTCGCGGTGCCACCGAACGAAGATCAACTGTTGAAGCCCGCGCCGAAACTGCACTGGAAAAAAGGCGAACAGAAGTGGCACGTCGATGCGCCGGTGTGTGTCGTTGGCGATAACGTGCTGGTAACGACGAGTTATTTGGACAAGGAAAAGGTCGGCGAACGCGCGCTGTACTGCCTGAGAGCCGCAACCGGCGACACCGTATGGACGGCTTCGCTGAAGCTCAACCCGTGGGGCGGGGCGTCGGCGATTGGCGATACCGTCGTCGTTTCGGGCAGCACGATCGGTTACTACTACACGATGCTAAAAGGCGCGAAAGGCGACCTGACCGCGTTCGACTTGAAGACCGGAAAAGAGAAGTGGCGGAAGGAAATCCCCGGTGGCGTCGTCGCCTGCGTCGCACTCACACCGGAACTCGCAGTGTGTACCGCCACCGATGGCAAAGTCCGTGCATTCGCGATGGCCGACGGCGAACGCCGCTGGATTTACGATGCGAAAATGCCACTGTTCGCACCCCCAGCCATCGCGGGCGGCGTGGTGTACATCGGCGATTTACAAGGTACAGTTCATGCGATCGATTTGAAACTCGGCACCGAGAAGTGGAAGCTCGACCTCGGGAAAGACGCCGCCGTGCAGTCGCCGGGAATGATCTACGGCGGGCCAACGATCCACGGCGGGAAACTCATCATCGCCACGTGCAACCTCGAAGGCCCGCTCGCCCGCAAACCGACGTGTGCCGTCTGCATGGGGAAGTAACCGCGCCGGTCGTAAAAATCGCGTGTTGGTCCGATACGCCGTGCCGTCGTTCCATAGCCCGAATCGCTAGAGCACGAGGGACGTTCACCGGCAACGGTTGAAATTCTGTTTGAGTCCTCATTCCCGATCGAGAACTTGGCGCACTTTATTTGCCAATGTCATCAGATTGAACGGCTTCGGCAAGAAATCGATCGTTGCGGATGTCACGCCTTGGTGGACGATCACATCTTCGGTGTAGCCGGACATAAATAACACGCGCAGGCCCGGCTTGATGAGCATCAGTTGATCGGCCAAATCGCGGCCCGAAAGTTGTGGCATGACGAGATCGGTCATCAGCAAGTGGATGGCTTGCGTGTGCGCGGCCGCGATCGCCAACCCTTGTACGCCGTTTGCGGCTTCGAGAACGGTATACCCATGACGCAGCAAAATCGTCTTTATCATCTGTCGCACGATTTCCTCATCTTCGACGAGTAAAATCGTTTCGTTTCTGGCCACAGTCGCATGAAATACTTCACTGGCCTCGACTGTCAGCGGTTCGTCGACTCGCGGCAAATAGATTCGGAACGTCGTTCCTTTGTCGACTTTGCTGGTGATGCCAATCTGGCCGCCACTTTGTTTGACCACACCGAACACGGTGGCGAGGCCCAGGCCCGTCCCTTCGCCGATTCCCTTCGTCGTGAAAAACGGTTCGAACGCTTTTGCCAAGACGGCCTCGGACATTCCGCAACCCGTATCCTCGATTGTCATCATGACGTAACGACCGGGTTTCACCGACAGATTGTGGATCGGCGTTTCCAAATCGAACACGATATTTTCTGTGCGAATCGTCAACTGGCCGCCTTTCGGCATCGCGTCCCGCGCGTTGACGGCCAAGTTCAGAATCACCTGCCCTAACTGCGTCGGATCGGCCTTCACCATTCCGAGATCGGCAGAGCCTTCGCAGATCAGTTCGACGTGTTCGCCGATGAGCCTGCGCACCATTTCGCTCATGTCCCGGACGATTCCATTTAGGTTTAACACGCTTGGGACGAGCATTTGCTTTCGGCTGAATGCCATGATTTGTTGCGTCAGTCCTGCGGCGCGTTTTCCGGCTTCGTGAATGTGACGGGTCCACTCATTTCGCACGGCCAGCGGTTGTCCGTCAACGAGCAAAAGCTCGCTGAACCCGGTGATGATCGTCATAATGTTGTTAAAATCGTGTGCGATCCCGCCCGCCAGTCGGCCGATCGCTTCCATTTTCTGCGCTTGTCGCAGGTGCTCTTCGAGTCGGCGACGGTCGCTAATGTCGCGAAACACCAGCACGACGCCTTCGATGTGGCCGTGCTCGTTGCGTATGGGTGCGGCGCTGTCGTCGATGGGACGTTCGACACCGTCTCGATCGATGAGGATCGTATCGGGTGCCAGCAAGACCGATTCGCCGGTTTCGAGTGCCGAGTGAATCGGACTTTTCACGAGTTGGCGGCTTTGTTCACCGATGATCTGGAAAATCTCTTCGATGGTTTTGCCGACGGCATTCGCGGAATTCCACCCGGTGAGTTTCTCGGCTTGGGCGTTCAGATAGCGCACGTGCCCGCGTTCGTCGGTGGCGATCACGCCATCGCCGATGCTCGAAAGCGTGGCCGCCAGCCAACGCTCATTCTCGCGCAACCGCATACCCATTTTGTGCCGGTAGACGCCGATTTCGATTGCGGTCTGAAGGTCTTTATCTTCGTACGGCTTCAACACATAACCGAACGGTTCGGTCAGTTTGGCCCGCTGAAGTGTGGCATCGTCGGAGAACGCGGTCAGGAAAACGATCGGCACATCGATCTGGTTGCGAATGGTTTCCGCGGCCTCGATACCATCGATCCCGTCGCCGAGTGAGATGTCCATGAAAATCATATCGGGGCGGAGTTCGACCGCGAGATGAATCGCTTCCAGCCCGTTCCCAGCCAGCCCGACCACGGCATATCCCATCGATTTTAGCCGTTTTTCAATCCCTTTGGCGATGATCTTTTCATCTTCGACAATCAGGATACGGATCGGGTTCATTTGTAAATTCCGCTCTTCGGTTTCGGAAACTGGATAGTGAATGCCGTACCGTTGTCGTTCGATTGCTCGATACGACCATCGAGTTGTTCGACGAGTGTAATGACTAATTGTAGCCCAAATGAAGTTGTATTTCGGAAATCGGTGGTTACGGGAAAGCCGGTGCCGTTGTCTGCGACGGTCAAAACGTGAAACTCGTCTTCTTGTACGAACGTGACGCGAATGACGCCTTCGGTCGTTTGCTTAAACGCATGTTTGAGGCAATTCGAGATCAATTCGTTCAAAAGCAATCCGCAGGGGATGGCGATATCGATCGTCATCGCGGGAATATCGATGTCGAGTTCGAGTGCGATTTCGAAACTGGAAATTTTGTACGTGTGATAAAGATCGTCCGCCAACTGACGGACGTATTCGCCAATATTTACCCTTGCCATGTCCTGCGAGCGGTACAGTCGCTCGTGGATCATTGCCATCGACTTGACGCGGCTGCGGCTCTCTTGGAACATCTCCAACGCGCCCTTGTCCGTCGTGTGATCCGATTGCAGATCGAGTAGCGACGAGACGATTTGCAAGTTGTTTTTCACGCGGTGGTGAATTTCCTTCAGCAATAATTCCTTCTCCAGAAGCGATGCCCGCATCCGTTCCTCGGCTTGTTTCCGTAGCGTAATGTCCTGGATCTGCGAGATGAAGTAGAGCGGCGTGCCCGCCGGATCGCGAACGAGCGAAACGGAGAGCATGATGTGGACGATCCGCCCATCCTTGTGAAAGTATCGCTTCTCCATGTGGTACGACGGGATCTCCCCCGCGAGTACGCTATGAAGCAAGTGCAAATCCGCGTTCAAGTCGTCCGGGTGCGTGATCGTTTGAAAATCGGTGGCGAGTAACTCGCTTTCCGTGTAACCGACGATCTCGCACACCGATGGATTCACTCGCAACCAGCGGCCATCGGGGGCGACCATTGCCATGCCGATCGGTGCGTGCTCGAACGCACTGCGGAACCGCTCCTCGCTTACTAACATTTCCGATTTGGCCTGTTTTCGTGCGGTCACATCTTGCGAAGTAATCGTCACGCCATCGCCAACGCGAACGATCTGGTGGTGGAGCCAGTTCGCGACAATCCCATCGCGTGGCGTGATCGCAAACTCTTCTTCCAGCGGTACGCCCGTCTCCACGACCTTCACGTACTTGTCGAAGAAGCCATCGGTACGATTGACGGGAAGCAGTTCGCACAAGCGCTGCCCGACGATCTCTTCGCGCTTGCGAGAGATCATCTCGTGCCCTTTGCGGTTGAGATCGGTGAACACGAAGTCCGTGATCTTCCCTTTGGCGTTGCGTTCGGCAACGAGGAAATAGACCGCGTGCAAGCTGCCTTCCATCGCGGCGCGGAAGCGTTCTTCCTGTTCGCGCAGCGCATTTTCCGCACGTTTGCGAGCGGTAATGTCGTGACCTTCGGGAATCAAATATTCGACGCGGCCATCGTCGCCATAAAACGGGCTGATCGAGAAATCGACCCAGATGAGCTGCCCATCCGCCGTCGGGTGCGATGCCTCGAACCGCACCGGTTCCCCACGCGACGCCCGCGCAATCCCGTCGCGAAGCCGATCTTGTTGCACGAGATCGTGCGTCCACCACGCCGTCTCCCAAAACGGCAAACCGATGACGTTGGCTTCGGTTACACCCGCCGTCGCGAGTGCGGTTCGGTTCGCCTCGAGAACGATCCCGTCGAGCGACAGTAACCCGATGAATTGAACTTGCGAGTGAAAAATCGTACGGAACCGCCGTTCGATTGCCTTCGACGATTCGTTCGACATCAGCGGGTTCCTCGTTGGGCGTTTACGCGGCCCGTGCAAGTGGCGACTTCATAGAATACATTAACAGAACAGAGATTAAGTGACTGCTATCAAGGTTGTACGAATGGCGAAAACGAAAAGCCTCCCGATGACGACGCCACCAGCAGCGGAGGTCGTTCCCGGAGCACTCAAGGGACGCTTTGCTTTCATTAGCCTCGGCTGCCCGAAAAACACCGTCGACTCCGAGCGGATGCTCGGCAAACTTTCGCAAGATGGCTACGCGCTCCAGCCCGACCCCGATGGTGCGGATGTCGTCGTGGTGAACACTTGCGGCTTCATCGAACCTGCGCGGCAAGAATCGCTCGCCGTCATCCGCGAGATGCTCGCGCTCAAGAAGAGTGGCCGCGTCGGTTCCGTTGTCGTAGCCGGGTGCCTCGCCGAACGGCACAAGGATTTGCTCCTCGAAACCGTGCCCGAAGTCGATCAGATCGTCGGCGTGTTCGGCCGCGAAGAGATCGCCGCCGTCGTCGATCGTGCGGTGCAACATCGCGACGAACAACGCTCGCTGTTCCGCCCCGCACCCGTGCGGGCGCTCGAAGATACCGCACGCTTACGCATCACGCCGCGGCACTTCGGCTACATGAAAATCAGCGAAGGTTGCGACCGCTTGTGTACGTATTGCGCAATCCCGAAGATGCGCGGCAAGCACATCACCAAGCCGATGGAAGAAGTCCTCCGCGAAGCCCGCGAACTCGTTTCCGATGGCGTCCGCGAACTCATCATCGTCGCGCAAGATAGCACATATTATGGCATGGACCTTTACGGCCGCGTTCGCTTCGCCGAACTGCTAAAGCAACTCGATACGGTCGAAGGCATCGAATGGATTCGCGTATTGTACGCTTACCCGGAGCACTTCTCGGACGACCTGATCGAGACGATGGCGACCGCGAAAAAGATCGTGCCGTACCTCGACATGCCGTTACAGCATATTAACGATCGCGTGTTGAAGCGGATGATCCGTCGTGTCGATCGTTCGGCCACGGAGAACCTCATCGGGCGGCTGCGGAAGGCGATGCCAAACCTCGCGATGCGAACGACATTCATCGTCGGCTTCCCCGGTGAAACCGAAGCCGATTACGAGGAACTGAAGTCGTTCGTGGCGGAACAAAAGTTCGAGCGCGTCGGCGTGTTCCCCTATTCGCTGGAACCCGGCACGCCCGCCGAGAAACTCGATGGCCATATGCCCGAGGAAGTGAAGCAAGCCCGCGTCGCCGGCGTGATGGAAGTGCAACAGCAGATCGCGTTCGCCTACGCCGACAAGCAAATCGGCAAGGAACTCGCGGTGGTGATCGACGGCCCCGACCCTGAGTTCGCGAACCACTTCCGCGGCCGCACCTACGCCGACAGCCCCGACATCGACTGCGAAGTCCGCGTGAAGGGCAAGAATCTGCGCTCCGGCGACTTTATCAAAGTGAAAGTCACCGCCGCCGACGGCTACGACCTCGCCGGCAGAAGCATCGGCTCGGCGTGGTGATGAGGCGTTAGAGTACACCAGGGGTACGAC
>JANXNT010001244.1 GCA_025353985.1 Limnoglobus sp. | reverse complement strand
ATTGGTACTGGCGAAACCCGAACGCGCGATAAAGTAAATGCGAGAACATGCCGTGCTCCTGAAGTAGGTGTTGTTACCCTTCAAGAAACGGCATGTTCCTCATTTTGGCCAGCAGGAAGTACGCACTTCCCGGAAGAGCCTTAAAAATGATGAGATTCGAGGGCAATTCGACGATGCCTACTGGAATGAAACGCTGCGAGTAATAAATGTTGAGTACAATCTCGTTGTCAAAGCCACCCGAAAGTCATCTCGCAAATTACGGTTGGCGGATTTCGAGGATGAGACAGCGGCGAATGTATCCACGAAAAATTTCTCGGAGTTTTTCGATGTCGCATTCGCATTCGATTCACCAGAAAAGCTCGCATCGGTCGGCCCCAAAAAAATCCGCGAGTACTTCGGCTATTTGTTTCTCGTGTTCGAAAAACGATCCGATGCATCGGATCGAATCGAGCAACACCGACGCAATCTTCAACTCGCAATTGCGCTGGCATCCTGTTTGGCGGACAACGGCAAATACCCGAAGACACTCGATGAACTCGCACCGAAATACCTGGCCAAGATTCCGAACGATCTGTTCACCGAGAAACCACTCATCTACAAACCGAACAAGAATGGGTATCTCTTGTACAGTTTTGGAATCAATGAAATTGACGACAGAGGGAAAACGTACGGCGAAATACCAATTGGCAGCGACGACATTCGCGTGCGTGTGCCGTTGCCGAGTTTGAAACGCAAGTAACGACTCACCCGCCTGCGAGCCGCGCTTTCGCGTCTTCCAGAATCGCTTTCGTGGCGGTTGCGCCGACGCGTGAGACGCCGACTTCGCGGACGGCCATCAGCGTGTCGTAGGTTCGTACGCCACCGGCCGCTTTCACTTGCACCCACGCCGGGCTGTGTTGACGCATCAACTTCAGATCCGCGATCGTTGCGCCGCTCTCGGCGTAGCCCGTGGAGGTCTTCACCCAGTCGGCACGCACGTCGCCGCAGATTTTGCACAGTGCGATTTTGTGCTCGTCCTGGATCAGCGCGTTCTCGAAGATCACCTTCACTTTCGCACCGCGTGCATGGGCGGCCATCACCACCGCCGCGATGTCGTGCGCGACGTAATTCCACTCGCCAGAAAGCACTTTGCCGATGTTCGCAACCATGTCGAGTTCGGTTGCGCCGTCGTCCATCGCGCGTTCGGCTTCGTACACTTTCACGCCCGTCAGGTGGCCGCCGTGCGGGAAGCCGATCGTCGTGCTCGCGTGGACTGTCGAGCCTGCGAGGAGCTTCGCCGCGAACTTCACCGCGTACGGTTTGATGCACACCGAACCAACGTTGAGTTCGCGGGCCAGTAGGCAGCCCGCCTCCAAATCCGCGTCCGTAAGTTGCGGTTGCAACAGCGAATGATCGAACATTTTGGCCAGTTCCGCGAGCGTCGGCATAGGTGATCCTCGTGTGGGAATGGGGGTATTGTCCGACATTACCAGCCGACGAACAGGATCGAACTTGCACGAAATTGGCGAATCGGATTACACTCCTCAAATTGCCAGGGAGGGCGACCATGTATTTTCATTCGCAGACGTTCCTATACCTGTTTTTGGCGATCGTCCTGATCGGCTATCACGCGCTGCAATGGCTATTGCTGGGGAACGCGCGGACGTTGCGAACGACGGCGCAGAATGCCTTTTTGTTCGTGGCGAGCGTGTTCTTTTACACGTGGGGCGAAGGTGGGTTCGTACTGGTGTTGCTCGGATTGCTGGTGGCAAACTACGCTTTCGCAAACGCGATTGCACGCAATCAAGCAGCGAACCACACTGGCAAACGATGGCTGATTGCAGCCATCGTTTTCGATCTGGGGCTGCTCGTCTACTTCAAATACACGGGGTTTCTTGCGGCGAATTTATCGTGGCCAATCGCGGAAATTCACCTGCCGATCGGTATCTCGTTCTTCACGTTCCAAGCGATCAGCTACGTGACCGACGTCTACCGCCGCGAGGTACCGGCACAACAAAATTTCCTCCGCTTCGGGCTCTACGTGTTCCTGTTTCCGCACCTCATCGCCGGACCGATTGTCCGATACAAAGACATCGCCAGCCAACTGTCCGAACGCTGTGTCACACGCGACTCGTTCGCAGAGGGCGTTCGCCGTCTGATCTTCGGACTCGCAAAGAAAGTATTGATCGCCGACACGCTCGCGGTAGTTGCCGATCATCTCTTTCGCTTACCAGCATCGGACCTCACCGCATCGGCAGCATGGCTCGGAATGGTGTGCTATGCGCTCCAGATATACTTCGATTTCTCCGGCTACTCGGATATGGCCATCGGCCTAGGGAAAATGATCGGCTTCGACTTCCTCGAAAATTTTAACTACCCGTACACGGCCGCGAGCGTTACGGAGTTCTGGCGACGCTGGCATATTTCGCTATCGAGTTGGTTTCGCGACTACGTCTACGTGCCACTCGGTGGCAACCGCGGCGGCAAGACGTACCGCAACTTGCTCATCGTTTTCGTACTTTGCGGCATCTGGCACGGCGCAAACTGGACATACCTCATTTGGGGCGTGCTACACGGTGTGCTACTCATCATCGAACGGCTCGGCCTCGGTGCGATACTTTTGAAGCTCCCACGACCATTTCGGCATGTGTATACACTCGTCGTCGTCACCGTTGGTTGGACGTTCTTCCGTGCGCAAACTTCGGCGCAGGCGGTCGCGATAATCGGCGCGATGTTCGGCTTCGCGGAAGGTACTTACACTGCGGCGGACATTGTTAAAAATTCCACAATCGTCGCGCTCGCCATCGGTGCGATTGCGGCATTGCCGGTGCATCGATTGGCCACGAGATTGGAAAATTGCAGCTGGGGCATCGAAGCCGTGGGGCACATGGTGAAGCTCGCCGCACTGGCTGGTATCATGTT
This sequence comes from Limnoglobus sp., assembly GCA_025353985.1. GTDB lineage: Bacteria > Planctomycetota > Planctomycetia > Gemmatales > Gemmataceae > Limnoglobus. The sequence goes on along the minus strand of JANXNT010001244.1, from coordinate 8,905 downwards.
GGTGGTGGCGTCGTGGCTTGCGGGGAATACCTATTCCGCATTCATTTACTTCCGGTTTTGAAGCATGAAACGCATCGCGAATGTGGCCACGATTCTGCTATTCGCTGCGGGACTCCTCGCGCAAGCGTACGGGTTCCTGTTCCGCGAAGCCGAGTGGCCCGCGACCGAGAAGCGACCGCAGAACGCACCGCCACCGCTGTTACTCAAACGCTGGGCGTTTCAAGTATTCCCATTTATGTTCGATGCCTACTTCAACGATCGCGTTGGATATAGAACGGAACTCCTCGATATCAAGCGAGACATCACCTACGGCATCTTTGGTGAGTCGACGTCGAACATCGTTTGGGTCGGTAAAAATGGATGGCTGTACATCGATAATGTCGGAACGTCGCCGCGCTCGCAAACCTCGGATGGTACGCTTGAACCGAACGTGGAAGCGTGGGCAAGTGTGCTCGAAAAACGCCGGGACTGGCTCACGAAACGCGGCATCGTGTACATCGTCTACATTGCACGCGAGAAGTCGATCATCTATCCCGAGCACTTACCCGGTTCGCTACAGAGGCACCCACCGACCGACCTCGTCCCAGGTTTACTTGCGAGATTGAAGCAATCGAACGTACGCGCTGTCGACCCTTTTATACAGCTAATTGCGGCGAAGCCGACTGCAATACACCCGCTATATTTAATGAACGATTCCCACTGGAGTGGCACTGGTATGTCAGTCGGGTACAGGCCACTTGCGGATGAACTCGAACGGGCTGTATCGGGATATCGTGCGAAACCCGATACCGCCTTTAATTTCCTGCCATACGTTCGAATGGCAGCCGATTTGACAACGGCACTCGGGTTGAAACCCGGAGACAAAACCGAGCAAACTGCCCACTGTGGGGAGCCGAATAATCCATCGATGGAAGTGCCGGATGACGATGTGGCCGCGCTGCTGGTTTCGGGTGGGAAACCGCTCGCCCACCTGCCTTCGCGACGTACCGTCTGCCCGACCGCTAAGCCTCGTGGCGTGATGCTACACGACTCATTCGGAGCGGACTTCCGCCGAATGTTTGCGTCCGATTTTCAGCGACTCACCGCTGCGGGAACTTACGGCTTCCCTACTGCACTTATCGAGGCGGAGAAGCCGGACGTGGTGATTCAATTGTTCGTTGATCGCGTGCTCCGGTTCGTCCCCGCCACGAATCCACCGGAGCTGCTGAAGTAATTAAATTCGCACGATTTCCAACATTGGCAACGCTGTCAGTGTGGTGTCAGCGATAAATAAACTCCCTGCATTCGGCGATGCGTTCCGCATCTCTGTGGTCATTCCCTCGGTGCAGGTTGTCAGCACGAGTTTGATCTTCCCTTTCACGTTTACGAGTAGCGGACACGTGACTCGCGGGGAGCCGGTCGTCGTCCATTCTTCGATCGCGTTCCCCGTATCGAGTTGGTAGCGAACCGCCTTGCCCGCGCCACCACGATGCGGGTTGTAGAACGCGACGATGGCGGTGCCGTCGCCGCAATCGCACATACCATCGGGGAACGCGTCTTCATGTCGCAAGTCGATTGCGGTGCCATTGGATGCGAGTGTGCGGGCTTGCAAATCGAAACGATATTTGGCGACGGTTTTCGTTGGTGTATCGATGTCGAACAGCGTCTCGCCACAGTCGGCGAACAGTTTCCCGTTCGAGCACGTTTGGCCGTCGGCCAAGATTGACAGACGATTGTCAGCGAGCGTGAACAGGTACAGGTGTGCAATTTTATCCTGAAATTGCAGGTCTTTCGTTCCGAATACGATCGCCTTGCCGCCAGGGACGATCTCACCATCGTTGATGATCGTGCGCGGATTGGCATCCAGAATCTTCGCGAACGGCGTCCAGTTTCCGGTCTTGATGTTCAGCGTACCGATCGCCTTTTCCATGCCGAGTAGCACAGTGTCTGGTACATCAGTCGGGAACACAAACCCCACACGTACTGGCAACGCGTAACGTCGGCGTTCGCCGCCCTCCCAATACGCAACATGTAACGTTCCACGCATCGCATCGGCTGCCGTCTGAATATTCACCCACACTAACGCCTCACGACCACCGATGGCGAACGAGCGTGGACCCTCCGGCAAATACGTATCGGCTTCAGTTGCCGGTGCAATCAGCACCCGGGCTTCTGAACTTGGCAACGGACTCATGTCATTTCCCCTCTATAATGTTAGTCAGCAATGTACGCTCAATACGTAATCGCGTACACCATCGACACAAAGAGACCGACTCATGCTTTCTGGGAAAACCGCACTCGTTACGGGCAGCAGCCAAGGCATCGGCCTCGCGGTCGGCCACGCTTTCGCCCGCAGTGGTGCGCGAGTCGTATTCACTTCGGAATGGCCCTTTCCGCGCTTTCCCGATGCACTGCCACCGGGCTGTCACTACATCAGTGCGGACCTCACGAAAGACGGCGAACCGGAGCGTCTGGTGACCGAAGCATGGGCGGCATTGGGCACCATCGACGTACTCGTCAACAACGTCGGCACCTACCGCGAACCGACATTCCCGGAACTCACGCGGGAGCATTTCGACTCGATATTTCGGCTGAATGTCTGGTCGGCAATCGCCGTCACGCAAGAGGTGGTGCGACGTGCCGTTGCCGCAAATCGCGGTGGGAGAATTTTATTCACAACGTCGTTGAACGGCACGCGATCCGAGCCGTTGCACACGCTGTACGATGCGAGCAAAGGTGCGATCAATGCCCTAACTCGACAACTCGCAATCGAGCTTGCGCCACTCGGTTTTACGACGGCGGCCATCGCTCCGGGCTTAGTCGAAACGCCACTGACGGACTTCGGCTTGAAGTCCGACCCTGAGGCGCGACAAGCGATACTCGATCAGATTCCGATTCGCAAAATCGCAACGGTCGACGACCTCGCGGGTTGGTACGTTTTCCTCTCTTCGGACGCAGCCTCGTATGCGACGGGAACGATCATAACCGTCGATGGCGGCCTCGACGCGCAACAGATGCCAAGCCGCCCGGTGACGGCCGCCGAGCGACACAACTAGCGTGGTGGCGGTGACTGTTCGCGCGGCCCGTGTGGTCCCCGATCATCGAACGTAGGTGGCGGTTGCATTCGCTTCTGCTCCGCTTCCGCAAGCTTGCGATACTTATCCGCATCCGCGTACTGCGCTTCATTTATTGCAGTGAACGATAGGCGTATATACAGCAACTTGCGGTGTATCGCGAATCGGTTCATGGGGATCGCCGTTTGTGGGCGAAGCTCCTCCACGTAATCGTAAGCGACGTGTAACCGTCGCACGCGATCCGCATACGCTGGGTCGGATTGCGCGGGCAGCGGTGCCCACGATGCACTCGCGATGTACTCGCACAGAAGTTCGGGCGCATGCGGGTTTTGTAGCAGCAGTGCATCGACGATCGCGGTCGATCGCTTGTACGCATCGGCCGATTTCTCCTGGTTTTGCAGTTGTAAATTCATTTCGCCGACGCGGCGGTAGGCAACTGCTGCATCGAGTTGCATCTTCGGGTTCGTCGAATTTTGCTCTGCGAATTTCTCGTAAAACCCGAGCACGACTTCGAGTATCGCGGATCGATTGCCGGCTTCGCGCGCAATGATCTCTTTCGGAATTTGGCCGCGCTTCGGGCCACCTTCTGGTGGCCCCTTGCCATCTGGTCCGCGTCCCTCTGATGGGCCACGGCCATCCGGCCCGCCGGGTCGCTGGAAGGGCGGTTCAATATTGCCGATCGTATCGAACAACTTTTCGAGTGTCGCTAACGACAAATCGAGACTCGCCGAGAGTTTGCCGTTCGCGTCTTCCGCGTCTTTGAGAAGTCGCGCTGTGCGCGCGTTACTAATCCAGCCGAACGCCGCCGAAAAAACTAACGCTGCCAGGGTAACAAACGACAGCGCGGCAATCACCGGGTTACGTCGGCAGCTACGATACAAGCGATCCGACACCGAACTGCGTCGCGCGCGGATCGGCAAATCGTGTACGAATGCCGTCAAGTCTTCCGCCAATTCGCCTGCTGTCTGGTAGCGCCGGTCCGGTTCGCGCGCGATCGCCTTCAAGACGATCGTCTCCAGATCTTTCGGCATTTTCGGCGCAATCGTTCGCGGCGTCGCTGGATCGCTTTCGGTGATCGCGCGAATTAGCGCTGCCGGCGTCGACTCGGTGTACGGCAGTTCGCCCGTTACCAATTCGTAAAGCGTCATGCCCAAACCATAGACATCGGTGCGGCGGTCGGCGTGGCCGTTTAAGCTCTCCGGAGCCATGTATTGCACGGTACCCAATAGATCTCCGGTGGCGGTCATCGTTTCGCGATCGATCAGTTTCGCGAGGCCGAAGTCGGCCACCCAGACGTTCCCACGCGGGTCGAGCAACAGGTTGCCCGGTTTCACGTCGCGGTGCAAAATCCCTTGTTCGTTAGCATATTCTATGGCGTGCGCGGCATCGGCGATCAGCCGTGCGATCGTGCGCCACTGCCCTTTTTGCAAAATGGGGGAAGTGCCGTCTACCTCTTGGTCTTGTGGTGTCTGCCAGCTGTGTAGCACGTCGTTTAGGCCACACCCGCTGATGTACTGCATGACGAAGTACGGCGTACCGTTCGCTTCGCCGACGCCAAATACGGGGACGATGTTCGTGTGGTGCAATCGCGCCGCGGCGTGAGCTTCGCGAAGGAATCGCTCGCGCTTGCCCGTATCGTGCCGGGCCGCAGGCGGCAGCACTTTTAATGCGACGCGGCGGCCGAGCGATTGTTGCACGGCTTCATAAACGATGCCCATACCGCCACGACCGAGTTCGCGCAAAATGGAGAAATCGCCGAGTTGCGTCGGCGGGGGTTCGACGGGCAAATCGTGCCCCGCGTGGGAATCGAACGAATGCCGGTACCGCTTCAGCATTTCCATTTGCGCGACGGCCGGCAACAGTTCGCGCAAGTCGTCCGCAAGTTCCGGGTGGCGCGTGGCATACTCGGTGATCGAGGGCGTTTCCCCGCGACGGTAACGGTCGGCAAATTCCTCGGCCAGCAGGTCGAGCGGGTCGCGATCGCCGTCGACAAAAGCGAGCGTACTAACGTTCATTCAAGCTTACTTTCTAGGCTTTCTAAGAGCTGTTTGAGACGTGCCAACGCACGCACATACCGCTTGCTCGCTGCCGCCGGGAGGATGTTGAGTATCGCGGCCGTCTCGCTGTTCGAGAGTTCTTCGAAGTGCCGCAGCGCGAGAATTTCGCGGTCGATCGGGTCGAGATCTTCGAGCGCCGCTTCGAGTTTCGCGGCCTGTTCGTGCCGTTGTGCGACGCCGCTCGGTGAGCTGAATCGCCCGACGAGCCAATCGGCCATGCATGCGGAAGTCGCGCCGCCGGGGACCGGGCGAGCGAGCGGAATTTCCTGCCGGGCGTCGCGCTTTTTTGCGGCTAAATGTTCGCGATGCACATCTGCCAAACGCTGGGCCACGACTAACCGCAACCAGCCGAAAAACGATTGATCGACTTTCTCGAAGAAGTGCGGAAAGCGTTTCAGGGCATCAATGTACGATTCTTGCAAAATGTCCGACGGCGCAACGCGACCGTTTAATCGTCGGTCGAGGCGAATCTGGACCATCCGCCGCAACTTCGCGCGATAATGGTCGAAAAGCGACGCGAGTGCCGCTTCATCGCCCGTTTGCAATTTCGACAATAACTCCGCCTCGGTCATAGTTCACTCCAAAGATATTAAACCCGATTCGCGCGATAACGGCGACAAGAGTTTGCGAAGATGTCTTCTGAAGAACCGATCATACGTTTAAGGTGCAGCATCCGTTTATTCGCACCAAAAGTATTAAGGAACGATGATGAGACAGCAAGCGCTTCGTGCGGTCGCCTGGCTTCTGTTGGTTTCCGCAACGGCAGCAATCGCCCAACCACCAGGGTTCGGTGGGCCAAGTGGTTTCGGGCCGCCGGGCGGCGAACAGCGGAAAATCGTGAAGGATTACGACAAGAACGGCGATGGCTGGCTGAACGCCGAGGAACGCAAAGTGGCACGCGAATCGCTGAAGAACGACGGCGGTGGCGGACGACGCGGCCCGGGTGGCGGGTTCGGTCGCGGAGGCGAAACGCCCAAGCCCGGCTCCATAGTGAACCTGGCCGATGTCACGAATTTCGCGACCGCCACGCTGTACGACCCGACCGTTTTGCGAACGATTTTCATCGAGTTCGAAAATGCAGATTGGGAGAAGGAACTCGAAGATTTTCACGGCACCGATGTCGATGTTCCCGCCAAAGTTACGGTCGATGGCAAGACGTTCAACAATGTCGGAATCCACTTCCGCGGGATGTCCTCGTACATGATGGTTCGTGCCGGTTCGAAGCGATCGATGAACCTCGCCGTCGATATGGCCGACGGGAAGCAGCGAATTCACGGCTATAAGCTATAAGACGCTTAATTTACTCAACAATCACGATGACGCAACGATAATGAGCACGGTGCTCTATTCACACATCGCACGGCAATATATACCCACGCCAAAAGCGAACTTTGCGAAGGTCGTCATCAATGGAGAGAGTTGGGGCATTTACACGAATGTGCAACAGTTTAACAAGGAATTTGCGAAGGAAAACTTCCAGAACGATAAAGGCGCACGCTGGAAAGTCCCCGGTAATCCCGGCGGTGCGGCGGGGCTGGAGTATCTCGGCGAGAACGTAGTCGACTATAAGCGGCGCTACGAGATTAAGTCGAAGGACGATGCGAAATCGTGGAAGGCACTCATTCTGCTTTGTAAGACACTCAACGAAGCACCGGTTGACAAGTTGGAAGAGGCGTTAAAGCCGATGTTGGACGTCGAAGGCTTGCTCTGGTTCTTGGCACTCGATGTGGCGCTCATCAACAATGATGGCTTCTGGGTGCGTGCGAACGATTATAGTATTTACCTCGATGAAAATGGGAAATTCCACTTTATCCCGCACGATATGAATGAAGCCTTCCACGCCGGTATGGGTCCTGGCGGCGGTGGTGGGCGTGGCGGAATGCCCAAGCCCAGCGAACTGTTACCGGCGTTTCTGCAAGATGCACTGCAACTGACCGACGCACAGAAAACGGAACTCGCCAAGATGCAAAAGGAGATCGACGACCGGTTTGAAGCATTGCTGACTGAGGTTCAAAAGAAGCAGTGGAAGGAAATGCGGAACAACGCTGGGCGGCCACCCGGCGGTGGTGGCTTTGGCCCTCCCGGTGGCGGTCCGATGGGTATGGGTGGCGGCGGTATCGAACTCGATCCGCTCGTGGGTTTGACCGATGCGCGCAAGCCACTTCGCAGCAAAATTCTCGCGGTTCCCAGCCTGAAAGCGAAATACCTCGCCAATGTGAAGACCATCGCAGAGAAGTCATTGGACTGGAAGAATCTCGGCCCCGTAGTGGCATTGCACCGCAAAATGATCGAGGCGGAGTTGAAGATCGACACGCGAAAACTGGATCCGTTCGAGGCATTCGAGCGAACGACTGCCGACGCGCCGGCACCGAGCCAAGGTCGTGAAATGTCGCTCCGTTCATTCGCGGAACAACGCCGAAAGTATCTGCTGAATTACTCCGAGAAACCGCGTCCATAAACGTGCCGTACCACTTCGGTTGGATAGACTATCGGAAATGCCAACGAATCACTCAACCGAGGTACGCTGATGGCGAAAATCAAAGCAGTCGATGCGAAGGATTACATCGAGCCAGGGACGGGATTTCGCGTTCTGATCGCCTGGATCGTGTTTGGTTTTTCCGGTTTCATTTTATCGGTCGTAACGTGGGGGATCGCTTTGTTGGCGTTTTTGATAATCGCCGCAATCTATTTCTTCCGGTTGCGTGTAATTGAAGCGAGCATCAAAGGTTCTGCGTTACGAGTTAGCCCGAAACAGTTTCCGGACATTTATGAGATGGCGGAGGAGATTGCCGAAGCACTGGATATGGAAACGCCCGAGTTGTACATCCTTGAGTCGAACATGCAGAATGCGTTCGCGATCAAGCACGGCGGGAAGCGATTCGTGATCCTCGTCGACGACATGATTTTCGGTTGTCAGATGACGCAAAATATGGACACGCTGCGGTTCATCATTGCGCACGAACTCGCGCATCATGCGCTCGGCCACACGAAATTATTCCGCTCGCAATTGCGTGCGGTTTACAAGCCGTTGTCGCGTCTCGATGAACTTTCGTGCGATGCGGTGGCGGCCGCCGTGGTCGGCAAAGAAGCCGCTGCCGACGCTCTGACGCTACTACTCGTCGGCCCGCACCTTTATTCGCAAGTCAACCGGCCTTCGCTCGAAAAGCAATCGATTCAAGTCGAAGATAGCAAGTACACGAAGAAAGCCGAACGACCGTTGACGCATCCGCTCTTGTTACGCCGCCTGGCACGGATGATTCCCGATGACGAAGCCGAAGTGATCGACGATTGAGGCGATGGGCGTGTCGCTTTAACCACATTTTCACTCTTACCGGTAAGAGTGGCGAAACATTCTTAGAAATCGATTTTGGCGATTTTCGTTCATTTATCGAACTGTTTCACGAGCCACGGCCGCTGCAATTCTTGAGTCAAATCCCATGCGGTGTAATTTTTTTGGCGCAGCAGACAGAATGGCCGTTGTAATCGTTCGTGCGATCTGATGAAATCAATCAATCGCCTGCTCATTTCTACTTTTGAGGCACGATTATGCTCTCTCCGCGTCGTCAGCCTGTTGCAAAGTTTCGCGTCGAACAACTCGAAGACCGCATTACACCATCGTGGGGCGGCATCCCGCCGAGTGCGGTTTCGATTCCTGCGTCGAGATTGCTTACGCTCAACAGCCTCGGTAACGCGAATACCACTACGGAGGCGATTACGAGCAACGAAGTCGACTGGTTCCGCTTCACCGTAGCGGGTGCAACGACGATTGCCACCACCACGCCGAGTAGCAACCTC
>JANXNT010001242.1 GCA_025353985.1 Limnoglobus sp. | reverse complement strand
CACCGTCGATGGCTGGACCGCAAAGCCAACGGCGAAATAGCGAAACTCGCATCGGGATACGACGTAAGACGTCTAACCCTGGGTACAAAGATGGAACCACGAACGCAGTCGGTGTCGGTGAACTTCCCTCGCTAGCGCTTCGGGCTAACAGTCACTGGACATCGACGACGGCCGAATCGATTCGACCCGCTTCCAAAACAGCAAGCCATCGCCCGCGGAATTGATCTATCGCCGCGCGGTGTGCGGTTGTATCTTCTGGTTGGTATATTATTCCCTAAAGGTGGGCCGTCGCATGAGCGTGAAACCGATTGCTGCTGGGTTGTTGATCTGTGCGGCGGGTATGATGTGGGTGGCGTCGTTGCCGACGAAGATGGACGCGGGGTGATCCCCGGCCGGAGTCTGCCCTCCGGGAATCGGCGGTCTGCCGATCGAAATGACCTACCCACCATTCGTGGAACCGCAATACACCGTGCGTCCAGCACCGCGTGTCGTACCGCCGAAACCGAAGCCGCGATTCGTGCCGGTCGAACTACCCGCACCCGATGCGATCGGCGTCAACCTGCCGGAAGCGACTCCGGAAGTGCGATTGGCGACACCCGAAGAACTCGGCATCCGCCTCGATTAATTCAAACCCCGTTCGGAACGCAATATGCGAACGCTGCTGATACTGCTAATATTCGTCGCTTCCAGTGCGATTGCGGCGGAGCCGTTCGTGTCGGGCGTCACTGTTGGCAAGCGTCCGGGGCCGTATAGCTTCCTCGTCGCGACGGGGCCACAACGTGGCCAGCCGACTTGCTATATCTGCGAGCAAAAAGAGAAACCTGCGGTCGTGGTGTTCGTGCGTACTCTCAGCGAGCCACTCGGCAAACTCCTCGGCAAGCTCGATGCCCAAGCGACGGCGAAGAAAGACGATGGCTTCAAAGTCTGGATGACGCAACTCACCGACAACGCCGACCTCGAACCGCTCGCAAAGTGGGGCCAGAAGCAAGGGCTGAAAAATATCCCCATCGGCGCGTTCGAAGATACCGACGGCCCACCCGCATATGCACTTCACCGCGATGCCGATATCACCGTCATGTTGTTCGTTCGCGAAAAAGTGACCGCAAACTTCGCGTTCAAGAGCGGCGAACTCAACGACGCGAAAATCGCCAAAGTGCTCGAAGCGTTACCGAAGTTATTCGAGAAAAAGTGACGATCATGTCGCCGTTCATCCTCTCCGCGGTGCGAACGCCGCACGGTAAATTCCTCGGCTCACTCACAGACATCTCGGCCCCGCGGCTCGGTGCGGTGGCGGTGCATGTCGCACTAGGGCGTGCGGCTGTGAAGGCGAACATGGTCGACGAAGTGATTATGGGGCACGTCTTGCAAGCGGGCGTCGGCCAGAACCCGGCACGGCAGGCGGCACTCCTCGCGGGGCTGCCCGAT
>JANXNT010001215.1 GCA_025353985.1 Limnoglobus sp. | reverse complement strand
TGCTCGTCGAACTCGCCCGCGGGAAGTTGAATCAGGTTCGCAATCAGATGTACGAGTGGAAGACACTCGGGCTGATCCCATCCGAAGCGGTGAACGCCGATTTGCGGCTAGCGACGAAGTCGTTCATCCGGGCCGTACTGAATCAGCGAGAGCCGGAAGCCGATGTCGACGCGACGGCGTGCCTCGAACGCTGCTATCGAATTGCGGAAGCCGTTTCGCACGAGTATTGCCAGGCGGCGATGGACACGCGGCTATCGCGAGGCCGACTGCCGACGCGGATGGCCTGCCGTCTGAGTGCCGTTCCGAGCAAAGAATCGACTGCGCCGTTTCAGGCGACGTTCAACGCGGTGCAACTCGTGCCGAACTGGGCAGAGATCGAATCGAGTCCGTCGAACAGCGATTGGTCGAAGTTCGATGCGCTGCTCGATTGGGCCGAGTCGAACGGTATTCGCACTTCGATCGGGCCGATCATCGATTTAACGGGCAAGATGCTACCGGCGTGGCTCTCGGAGTCCAAAGGCGAACTGCCGAGCCTCGCGGCGTACTTCTGCGATTTCCTCGAAACCATCATCCATCGCTACCGCGACCGAGTCAAAAGTTGGACCGTCTGCACGGGATTCAACCACAGCGATCATCTCGAATTGTCCGAAGACGACCGCTTACGGCTCGTCGTGCGGCTACTCGAATCGTCGCGGCAGGCGGACCCCGATGCCCAGTGGACTGTCGGCTTGTCGTTACCGTGGGGCGATTACCTCGAGCGCGAAGAATACACGTACTCGCCGCTCGTATTCGCAGATACATTGCTGCGGAGCGGGCTGCCCGTGAACGGCTTTGAGTTGGAGTATTATTGCGGTAATGACCCACGAGCGAGCAATCTACGTGACAGCATCGAACTGTTCCGGTTACTGGAATTGTTCGGCTTACTCGGCGTGCCACTCGATGTCATCGCAAGGCATCCGGGGCGAACCGCAGGCGTTCCACTAAATCCGGGTTCGGGCGAGATGCCGATTTTCAGCCGATGTTGGAAGGGAACCGACAACACCGAAGCCCAGAGCGACTGGGGCGCATCGGTGGCCGCCGTCATCCTCAGCACGCCCCACATTCGCACCTTCTGCTGGGATCGTTGGCTCGACCAAACCAACGACGAATCGTGCGGTCTAATCGATGCAACCGCAAAGCCAAAGCCACTTCTCGAAGCACTCCGCCAACTCCGCGTCCGATATTTGTAAGTGATTCTGTTAGCAAGCGAGGGAAACCAACGAAGGCAGGCGCGGCGGCGCAAATCGACAACAATCCCTCGCTAGCGCGTCGGGCTAACAATTCGATGTTTAGCTCGCGCGCTTCTGACGCTCTTCTTCGTACTTGTGCAGCTTGTTGTAAAGCGTTTTCAGGCTGATACCGAGTTCGGTGGCGGTCGATTGCTTGTTCTGGCCGTTCTTTGCGTACACTTGCAGAATGTACTCCATCTCGACATCTTCCAGTGTCTTCCCGCGCGGCAATGGCAGCGTTGATGGCGAATCGGTGTAGTGGTTCGTCGGTACAGAATTCATCATCCCCGGGAACGCCAGCACGGCGGGCGGGATGTACGCGGGTGCGGGGCGGTTCATCGCGCCGGTTCGCACATCGTGTGGCAAGTGATGCGGCGTGATCGGCTGCCCGCCGGACATAATCCAGGCGTATTCCATCGCGTTCGCCAACTCACGGACGTTCCCCTGCCAGTGGTACGCGGTCATCACCCGCATCGCGTCGGCGGTGAGCAACCCGGATACCGCTTCGAGTGGCCGCTTCGCTTCACGGGCCAACAGGAACCGCGCGAGTTCGGGAATGTCTTCCGGACGCTCGCGCAACGACGGCAAATGGATGTGGAACGTATTCAGCCGATAGAGCAAGTCTTCGCGGAACTGGCCATCGGCGATCAGTCGGCGCAAGTCTTGGTTCGTCGCGCAAATCACGCGGACATCGGAAGTAATTGGTTCGCTGTCCCCGAGGCGACGCAACTCGCCGGACTCGAGGAACCGCAGCATTTTCACTTGGATATTCTTGTCGAGTTCGCCGAGTTCATCAAGGAACAGCGTGCCACCGTTGGCGACTTCGAACAAGCCCTTCCGGTCGCGGTCGGCACCGGTGAACGCGCCCTTGCGGTGGCCGAACAGTTCGCTCTCGGCGAGGTTCTGCGTCAACGCACCGCAGTTCACGGGCACGAACGGCATTTCCGCACGATGCGAACGCATGAAGATCGAGCGGGCGACGACATCTTTGCCCGTACCCGTTTCGCCGGTAATCAACACCGTGGCATCGGTCGGCGCGACGGTATCGATGAAGCGTTTGACGGGGTCCATTGCGGGGCCGTTGCCGATGAGCATCGACGGGCCTTCGGCAGCCGTGACGCGGGTTTGCAACGCGGCAGCCTGGTTTTTCAGCTTGCGTTTCTCGCCGATGCGGATCAACAGTCCTTCGATATCCGCGAGTTTGCACGGCTTCGTCAGGTAGTCGAACGCCCCGAGCCGTAGCGCCGTCAGCGTCGTTTCCTGGTTCGCGTAGCCGGTCATGATGACAGCTTCGGTATCGGGCGAAACCTGTTTCAGATATTGCAGGACTTGCAGCCCGCTGTTGTCGTTCTCCATCTTCAAATCGAGGATCGCGGCATCGAAAGTGGCGCGTTTCAGCGTTTCGACGGCGGCGTTCGTGTTGGCGCAGACCGTGACTTCGTGACCGAGTCGCGGCAGTTCGGCCATCATAAATTCGCGCAGGTGCGGTTCGTCGTCGACGAAGAGAATGCGCAGTTTCAATTGTGGTGTTGCGTTCACGTCGCTACCTCGGTGATTCGTCTGATATTGCAGTTTTAGGCGGCCTTCGCGATCGGCCATAATGGCACGATCGCAGGCATCGATTCCGGTTTCTTCGCGTCCGCAGGCTCCGGCTTCGCAGTCGCAGCCCGCATCGGCACGCGAATCACGAAGGCACTCCCGCGACCGGGGCCATCGCTGGCGGCCGAAATCGTGCCGCCGTGCTGGTCGATAATCTGGTGGCTGATCGACAACCCCAGCCCCGTTCCGTTCCCCGTGCGTCGCCGCGTGAAGAACGGCTCGAAGATATGTTCGAGCACTTCTGGGGTCATTCCGCAACCGCTGTCCTGGAATCGCAACTCGGCCACCTCGCCGACACGACCCACCGCGATGCGTAATACTCCGTCGTCGTCCATACTGTCGAGTGCGTTTACGATCAAGTTCAATACCACTGACTTCAAATCGCCGGGGCAAACCTCCGCGAGCAGGTACACCGGCTGATACTCGATCCGCTTGCGGCCGAAGTTCGGCAACGGACGGGCAATGTCGATCACTTCTTGAATCAGGCGGCCCATGTCGGTCGCATCGCGGCGACCTTCCCCGGAGCGGCTGAAATCGAGCAGCTTGTTCACGATCTGCTTGCAACGATCCGCTTCCTGCTGAATCACGCGCAGATAGTCCGTCAGCACCGTGGCATCGGCGGGGGCAAGATTTTTCGTCAGCGTGCCCAACCGCGAAACGAGCGAATCCGAACGCAGATAGATCGAGTGGAGCGGGTTGTTAATTTCGTGCGCGACGCCCGCAGCGAGGAACCCGACCGAGACCATGCGTTCCGAGCGTACGAGTTGCCGGCTGCGGTCGTTGATCTGTTGCGCGAGGTCTTTGTAAATGTCCCGGAAGCGGGCCGTCATTGCGTCGAACTCGTTGCCGAGTTCTTCGAGTTCGTCGTGCGATTGCAGTTGGATCGGGTGTTCGAAATCGCCGTTATGCACCCGTTGCACGCCGGCCTGGAGTAAGCGAATCGGCGTGAAAACCCAGACTTTGAAGTAGTAGAGCATCGTCATAATGAGCAGCGCCGCCACGACGGTACCGGATACGGCAATAGCCGTGCCGCGACGGCGGTTGGTGTCCGCGTGGCGAAACGTGTCGTCGATGTCGGTCTTGATAATCGCGAAGAGGTTGG
>JANXNT010001193.1 GCA_025353985.1 Limnoglobus sp. | reverse complement strand
CGGCGGGCCAATCGCACGTTCCACATGCTCCGTCTCGGAAGCACCTTCACGGCGTAGAAGTTTTGATCGTTCTTCGAGTTGGCCTTATACACTTGGCCCATACTCCCCTGCCCGATGGCGTCGAGGAGAACGTATGGCCCGAGCACGAGGCCCTGGGTCTTACCGTTGAGAATGCGTTCCGCCTGGAACCCGGTGAGCGTCCCCTGATGGACGAGGTACTCGGCGAGTGCCGGCGCTTCGGCACGCGGGTTCCGCTTGAGGAATTCGCTGACGATTTGATCGAGTTGACCGCGGTCGATCAAGCCGCTCCGTCGCAGATCCCAAACGAACCATTCACATGCGCCCAGATCGTTAGTTACCATGTTGCGTCAATGCCCTTCGGGGACGGACCGCTCGGATGCGTGAGTGGCGGTCGAGGTTAATAGCCATTTACTTGTTGCGTAGGATTGAGGCCCACCCAACATTAGGTCAGCATTTCCCTGTGTCAAACCCAGAACGGATGTTTTCGGCGCGACATGAAACCCGTATCCTGTTCTGATAACCTGTCAGCTCGACACGCCTCACGAGAGTCTCATGCCACCGACACCGTACGATTCCTGCCCGTGTGGAAGCGGAAAAAAGTTCAAATGGTGCTGCACGCCGTTCTTCGATAAAATCGAATTGGCCCTCGAACAACAGCAACTTGAGCAACACGACTCCGCACTGCGCACGATGGAGGCGCTGACGAAGGCCTACCCAGATCTCCCGCAAATTTGGGGCTATTACGCACACATTTTGTTCGCAGAAGGCAAAACCGAGCTAGCCGAAGAAGCGATACGCAAGGCGTATTCGATTCAACCCGACTTTGCGATGGGGCACCTATTACGCGGATTTTTCCGACAATCCGAAGGTGAAGTCATCGGCGCGCTGCTGTTGTTCCGTAAAGCCGCCGATGCCTACTCGCCAGAAGCGACCGACCAACTCGCGCAAGTTCACGAACTCATCGCACGCCTCGAACTGATTCTGAACCGCCCTGTAGCATCGCGGGCGGCACTTGAGCGTGTCATCAAATTTTTGCCGCAAGACGGCGAAGCTAAGAAGCAATTCGACGGATTATTCGGCCCCGAATCGCGGATGCCCGAAGTCGCACGCAAGAAATATACCTTCCGCCCTTGTGCCGCGCCGATTCCTGCCGGTGCCGACACGGGACGGTTGTCCGATGCGAAACGGGCGTTCGAAGCGCTCTCGTTGCGCGTCGCTGGCGACCCGGCAACGTGGTTTAACCTCGGCCTCGTTCGCGCTTGGCTCGGCGAGCAACCCGCTGCAGTTGAGGCATTGAACAAGTCGCTCGAACTCGAAACCGACGACTTCCGCTCTGAGGAAACCGCCGCGCTGATCGAAGTGCTGAAGTGCGCGCAAGGGATGGAAGCCGAAGCCGACTACATCGAACACCGCGTCGGCATGGAAATCCGCGACCCGCAACTATTGAGCGGGTTACTCACAAACTGGTCGCAAACGGGTAAGATACTCGGCGGACAAATGAGCGAAGATGGCTCGTCGTTCAGCGCGATGGTCATCGAAGAACTGCCGATGCTGCTCGATACCGGCACGCACCTTGCGAAGATTCTCTGCCATATGTACGTTTCGGGCGGTGCGATCCGCCTCTGGAACGTGCAAAAAGAGTCTGTCCAGAAAGTCGCCACCGAAATTCGCGATCTCGTCCAACTCGGCGTCGGCGAGCCAATCGCCAGTACTAGTACTGTGCAATTCAGCGAAATCGGCCTCGAAGCGATCGTGTACCCGATGCGGAAGTCGCAGTTCGAATCGGCCGAAGGCAAGATTCGCGATTACGCCGCTAACTTCTTCGAGAACACTTGGGCCAATCGTTCGGCCCGTTCGCTGGGCGGAATCACCCCGCTCAACGCGATGAACGGTGGCCCGCTACTTCGCAAACGAATTCTCGGGCAACTCCGGTTACTTGAAGATTGCGTCCTCGGGGCATCGCCGCACCAGCAAGTCGGCGAACAAATTCTCCCAATTTCCATCTACGACTTCAGCCGGATTCGCAGCAAGCTCGGAATCGAGATGAAGGCCGCACTTCCGCCCGTCGTCGAAGTGCTGCCCGAAGCGGTTGCACCCGCGATTGCCGCTCCTGTGGTCGCCGCACCTGTGGCAGCGACTCCTGTGAGTGCGCCGACACCCGCAAAACGCGATGTCTCTGTGATGAATGCCGCCGACCTCGACACGTTGCCGATCGCGACGATTACGGTCAGTGAACTTGAAGAGGCGATGCGAACCGCGATCAAACTCGGTTCGCACGAACTCGCCGTCGCGTTCGCCAAAGCCGGTTCCGAACGACCCGCCGACAACGCCAAACCCGACCGTTACCCGTTCTTCGCCTGCCTGATGACGGGTGCTCTCGCCGAAGGGAACACCGCCGAGGCGATCCGCATCGCCGATGCAGGAACGACGTACGATGCGGCACATAACGATGGCAAACGCGCCAACGAATTCGGAATGCGACGGGCCACGTTGTACCTGAAAACGCAGCAACCC
>JANXNT010001192.1 GCA_025353985.1 Limnoglobus sp. | reverse complement strand
CACTTGCTGTTTTCGCCGAACATGTACTTCGTCGAAGCGGTGGCCGATGCCCACGAGTTGCTGGCATTACCGGTTTGGTAAGCGATGAAGTCGTAGTTAGTCTTGTACGAAACGCCCGTCGATGGGCCATAAAACGTGCCGGCGATCGTGTCCGGGCCGTTATCCGATGGGCAAATGTACGTGTTGACCCTCTGCTGACATAACGCGAGGTTGGTCGCGCTCACACCGCCACCGGCCAATACACCACCCGATTGCGAGTTCTGGTTGTTGTGCGATGCCGATTTATCGTCGTACATGGAGTACAGGGCGGTTTGTTCGATGTACGGCAGCAACAGCACGAGGCCGTTGAGGTTGTAGCCGGGGTTGGCGGCACTGGCCCAAGCGTAATTTTTCCCGGCAGCGGGGAAGACGTTGTTGACGCCTTCGTAGTTGTGCAACGCCAAGCCGAGTTGCTTCAGGTTGTTGCTGCACTTCGCACGTGCGGCCGCTTCGCGGACCTTCTGCACGGCGGGTAGTAAGAGGCCGATGAGGATCGCGATGATCGCAATCACCACGAGTAACTCGATGAGCGTGAAACCGACACGACGACGCATACGGTGCGAAATCATCAGGCGAACTCCAGTATGGAGGATGGTGAAAACCGAGGTATAAAAAACGAGGATTGGAAACCCAGGAGGGAACATTCCGAAATGCAACAACGGTGCCAAAAACGGTACGCTGCAACGAGACGCTTCGGAAACGGCTTGATTTTCAAGCGTATTTTGCGTGATGTCGAAAATGATAGCAATGCGGACGATCGGGAATAGTGCGACATTTGGCCACAGCGATTGCCACCGATCGTGGCAGCGAATTCAATCGTGAACTTTACGAAATAACCAGTTCGGCCACGGCTTTCTTCGTGGCTTCGACGATCTTTGCTTCCCAGTTCGCATCGTCGGGATGAAACGGAAATGTGATGCCGCGCGAACTGTTGACGATGGCCCCGAGGCCGTTGCCGAGGAACGCGGCTTGCACGTCGGCGGCGGTTCCGCCCTGTGCGCCGTAGCCGGGAACGAGGAACCAGACATCGGGCATCATCTCGCGCAATTCAGCAA
>JANXNT010001181.1 GCA_025353985.1 Limnoglobus sp. | reverse complement strand
CGATCGGTAAATGATCTACTGCACTCGGGGCCGCAGAAATGACGGGTGTCACACCCGGCATACAGTTACGGTGCGAATCGGCGGGCTTCTGAATCGGCGCTGGGCTTTTGTCGTCGTTCGCCGTGCGGCAGTGCGGGCAAGCAGTCGGTTTGCTAACAGGCAGAGAGGCGTGTGAACTCGCTTGCATCGGGCGAACAATGGTTGCGGTGAACGCGCAGCAACACAGCCACGGCCCAGCCGCGTTGGTGATTGCCACGAGTATCGCTAAACAAAGTCGCACGTTGGATCTCTACATGCAGTCCGATAATCTCAATCTACTCTATCGGCATCGTAGCTCGATTCTTACAGAAAATCAATGCGAATGAGCAATCCGCACGAAATGCTGAAACCGCGTCGCCGCATCGAAGGCCTCTCGGCGATCCTACTTCCGTTCCTCAAAGAGGGTTCGATCGACTGGGTTGGCTTCCGCGCACACGTTCAGCGAACGGCGGCGGCGAAGCTGATCCCGGCGGTGAACATGGACACCGGCTTCGGCAACATGCTCGACGACAACACAAAGCGCGAAGTCCTCGACGTGACGCGATCCGAACTCGGCGGCGGCCGCTTCGTTGCAGGAGCATTCGTGAACGACCAGAAGGGTGCCGCTTTCGACATCGACAAATACGCGATGCAGATGGCCGCAATCGAAGCGTGTGGCGGCACGCCGGTGATCTTCCCCAGCTACGGCCTGACGCAACAACCCGACGATGCCATCGTGGCCGCGTATGCCGCGATTGGCGAACGCACAAACGGCTTCATCGGCTTCGAACTCGGGACGATGTTCGCGCCGTTCGGCAAAATTTATTCGCTCGATGTTTATCGTGGATTGCTTGCGATTCCGCGTTGCCTCGGTGCAAAACATTCGTCCCTGAATCGCGAGCTCGAATGGCAACGGCTGCGGTTGCGCGACGAATTGCGTGCGGATTTCAAAGTCTACACCGGCAACGATTTGGCCATCGATATGGTGATGTACGGCAGCGATTATCTCCTCGGCCTCAGCACGTTCGCACCGGAGATGTTCGCCAAGCGCGACGCGATGTGGGCCAGCGGCGACAGCCGTTTTTACGAAATGAACGATCTCTTACAGTATCTCGGCTTCTTCGCGTTTCGAAATCCGGTACCCGCATACAAACACTCGGCCGCGATGTTCCTGAAACTCCGCGGCTGGATCGGCAGCGACCGCACGCACCCACAATCCGCCACTCGCCCCGATTCGGATCGGCCGATACTCGAAGACATCGCCGAGCGAATGGGCGTCTAAAATCTCACGATTTCTTTGCACTCTCCCAGAGTATCTTGAGTGCCTCGCGGCCCGTTTGCAGCAGTTGATTCACCGCTTTACGGCCTACGTCGGCAGAGCCTTCTTTGTGCAACACTTTGAGCAACAGGATGCCGCGTGCATCGTCCAGTACGCCGCCGAGTTGCGGGATGAGTCCGTCTTGCACGTTGAATTCGCGGCCCACCATCGCACAGATCGGCACGGCGGTCAGGATGCGCGTTCCGAAGACATCTTGTGCGGCTTTCACGCACTCGCGCATTTGCAGTTCCTTCGTGCGCGTGCCACGCAAATAATCGTAGGGCGGTGCCCATTCGGCCGCTGGCGTAAGCAGATCGACGTGCGATAACGCCAACACCACGGGCGGCATTCGCAGGTGTGGTTGGGCGGCAATCGTCTTGATGAGGCGGTCCATCATGTCCACATCGGCACGCCGTGCGGCAGTACGTCCATGGCTTACGAGCAGTATCACATCGGCGGCTTCCGCCGCACGATGGGCATCTTCAAATTCACTTTCCGACGCGCCACCCGCACCGTAGCCCGATGTATCGATCACCGCGAAACCGGGCATTCCCGGCTTCTTTAACTCGTAGCGCGTACCGCCGGTCGCAACGGGTACGACATCGGTAATCGCCCGTTGTTCGCCGAGCATTGCGTTAATCAGGCTCGATTTCCCCGCCTTCACTTGGCCGATTACCGCAATCGTCAGCGAGGCGGTGGCCGTCGGTTCTGCCGAAGCGGATGTACCCTCAACAGGTGGCGTTTCGTGTGCGGCCAGGAGTTCGAGGTAGCGTTTTGCACCGACTTTGAGACGGCCGCTGTTCAATTCGATGAGATACCGACCGACTTCGTGAATGTACGCGGTGTAGAACCAGACCATGACGTTTTCCTGAACGCGATCGAGCACCGAACCGCTTGCTTTTGAAGCTAAAAATTGCACGCCGGCGTTGAGCGGGTTGACCGCCATGCGTGCGAGCCACGACAGATTCCACG
>JANXNT010001164.1 GCA_025353985.1 Limnoglobus sp. | reverse complement strand
CTGTTCCTCTTTTACGTCTTTTACGAAGTTTTGTTATTGCCGATGTACTTTCTGATTGGCGTCTGGGGCGGCGGGCGACGCAAGTACGCGGCGATCAAGTTCGTCATTTACACGCTCCTCGGTAGCGTCGGCATTCTTGCCGCGATGATCGCACTCTACTCGGTCGATGTCCGCGATTTCGCCGATCAGAACCTCGTCAAACGCGAAGTCGCCGAACGGCGTACCGGCGAGATTCACTCGTTCGATTTGTACACGCTGTCCCGTGCCGGTCGCGCCGCGATGCTCGTATTAAACGGGCAAGACGAACGCCTGACGGTCGTTGGTGCGAGTACCGATCCGCAAGCGGTGCCGTTGTTCTCGGTGGGGGTCGATCGCGTCGCGGCACTGGCACGATTGAAGGCATCGCCGCTTTGCAACAAGAACTTTCAGTACGCGATCTTCCTGCTGTTGTTCGTCGGATTCGCCGTGAAAGTGCCGATCGTGCCGCTGCATTCGTGGCTACCGGATGCCCACGTCGAAGCCCCGACGCCGATCAGCATGATGCTCGCCGGGGTGCTGCTCAAACTCGGCGGCTACGGCCTGATTCGCTTCGCGTTCCCGCTCTGCCCGTGGGCCGCATCCGACCTCGCATGGTACGTCGGCCTCGTCGGCGCGATCAGCATCGTCTACGGCGCACTCGTCGCGATGGCGCAGACCGATTTCAAAAAACTACTCGCGTATTCCTCGGTCAGCCACATGGGCTACGTGCTACTCGGACTGGCCGCATGGTCGACCTCGAACCGCTCGCAGTATTGGGAGTGGGGCGTCAACGGCGCGGTGTTTCAAATGATCGCGCACGGCATTACCGCATCGGCGTTGTTCTTCGTCGTCGGCATAGTTTACGACCGTGCCCATCACCGCGAGATCAACCTCCTTGGCGGCCTGAAAGAGCCGATGCCAGTCTATAGCGGCATGAGCGCGATCCTGTTCTTCGCCTCAATGGGCCTCCCCGGCCTCTGCGGGTTTGTCGGCGAATTCATGACGATCGTCGCAATGTGGAACGTCTCGCCCACGCTCGCAATTGCCGCAATTTTAACCACCGTGCTCACCGCAGGCTACCTGCTATGGGCATGGCAACGCGTCTACCTCGGTGTAAACCTC
>JANXNT010001064.1 GCA_025353985.1 Limnoglobus sp. | reverse complement strand
CGGTGCGGCCATGGGATATCCAAATTCGGCGTGACTTAGTTCGCGAAAACAAAAGAGTGCGAGTGAACCAAGAATAGATTCGGATTCGCCGCATGAAGTGCAAATATTCGGCATATTCCGCAAACTTCTGCCGGTCTGCCTGAGTTTCGGACGGCGGGCTGTCGACTTCGCGCGGGCAACCAATTCTGTGAACGGGCCACACGAAACTGCTATCGCATGAAACGAAAAAACGCCTGCCAGAGAAATTCTCCGACAGGCGTTACGATTGGGAACGAGGGGTTTACTTCTTCGGAGTCGCGGCGACTTTCACAACGTACCCCGGCGAGGCGTTGAACGCCTTGACAACCGTGGCATCGTCGGTTTTCCAGATGCGGACTTCGCCATCGTATGCGCCACCGGCGACTTGTTTGCCATCGGGGCTTACCGCCACCGCGTACACGAAGTCGGTCAGCCCTTGGAAGGTTTTCACGTTCGCCAGCGTTTCCATGTTCCACGAACGAATCGACTTGTCGGCAGAGGCCGTTAGCAACAGCGGCTCTTTCGGGTGTGCGACGATCTTGAACACATCGTCGCCGTGGCCGCCGCCCGCTTTGATCTGCTTGCCCTCGCCCGTCGGCTTCCAGTTTCGCAGTTGCTTATCTGCGCCCACCGAAAAACCGACGGTGCCATCGGCCTTCATCGCGACGCCGTAGACGATGTTCTGATGCTCGGGGAACGTCAACACCGATTCCTTCGCTTTGAGATCCCACACCTTCGCGGTCTTATCGCGGCCTGCGGTTAGTAGATACTTGCCATCGGCGGAAAGCGCGACGCCCAGAACCCAGTCGGCGTGGTTTTCCACCGTCTGTTCGAGCTTCGCCGCCGCCACGCCACCGGTTAAATCCCACACCCGCACCGTACGGTCGCAACCGCCGGAGACGAGGCGTTTGCCATCGGCCGACACCGCGAGGCAGAGCACCGAATCGTCGGCATCGAGGAGTTGTTTCACCATCGTCAGCGGGTCGTTGACGCCATCGAGAATGGCGACGCCGTTCTGCATTTCCTTCGGCTTCGCGGCGAGGTTGAAGATGCGAACATCGCCTTCCTGCCCAGGCCGTCCGCCCGCCACCGCAAGTTTGCCATCGGGCAGGAACGCCATCGCATACGCGCGTTCTGCACGGATGCGAACCCGCGTCACTAGCTTTGCGCTGGCGATGTCCCACACCGTCAACTCGTGGTGCCCGCCGACGACGAGTTGCTTGCCATCGGGCGTAAATGCGAGTGCGTTGACGATCGTGGGGAACGAGTATTTTTCGGCGGGAACGGGTGGTGCCCAGCGTACGCGGAGTTCCTTCACGAGGTCCGCTTTCGGGGCCAGCCCGGCATCGAGTTTCGCGCCTTCCTGAATCCAGCGCGCGATGATGTCCGCCTTCGCCTTCGGCACCGCTTCGCCTTTATCGCGCGGCGGCATCCGGCGTTCTTCCTTCGTGACCATCAGCGTGTAAAACTCGCTGTCGTCGTGCTTGCCGATGGTGATTGGCTCGCCGTTGGAGCCACCGGCCACGATCTTCTCGAACGTGGTCATGTCGTACTTGCCGGAGCGTTTCTTCGTGTCGTGGCAAGCGAAACAGTTTTCTTTGAGGATCGGTGCGACGTCGTTGATGAAGCTGATTGGCTTGGGCGGTTGCGCCGATGCCGATGGCCCCGCCACAAACAACAACGCAGCCACCGCCGCCGCAGCGAGCGCACACAATATGCAATAACACGGACGCTTCATGGTGGGTCTCTTTCGAAAAGCGAGCAGGGCAGGTGATCCCATTATAAGCGAAGCTCGCGCCGCAAGAAAGCCCGCACCGCGAGAACGTCATTTCACTTTCAGTACCGGCTGATCGGGGTGGGCCGGGTTGGGTATCAGGCAGCGGTTGCGACAATCGGCGAGCAGGTCCGTCGTTTGGAGTACCGTTTGACCGATGAGGACTTCGTCGCCGATCACGAGTGCGCCTTCGAGTGTGTTGCGGCCCATCACATCGAATTCGATCGCTTCCGTAATCCCGACTTCCTCCTTGCGTCCATCGGCGTACTCCGCCACGCGGGTACCTCGAATGCCAACGCCCAATATCGCCTGAACGTGCGGCGGTATGACCGAAAGCACTGCGCCCGTATCGACGAGAGCATCGGCCAAGTAGGTGCGTATCTTCTTCTTCGCTAGTTTCTTCTGGCGATGCAACGCCGCATCCATCGCGTTCGTCAGTAGCACCTTCACGCGAATTTCGCCCATACGCAACCTCGTAGAAACGATAGGCACTCACCACCAACGGAGTGTCATCTTACGTAGTAGGCACATTCCGTGTGCCGTTGAGACAGATTGCGCTGTACGACGATGTGAGCGAGTTTGCTAGCATCCGAACAGCACACGGAGTGTGCCTACTACAAATACTTTGGTCATCTTATCGCACAGGGCGTTGCGGAATTCGCCGAGGCGTGCGAATTCATCTTGGAAATATCGCATCGGCTGGCGATAATGCTTTGTCCGTTGGCCGCTTCCTTTCGGTACGAGTGCGAGAACGATGACGCTCCAACAGCCTGGCCGTGAACCGGACGCTCCGATTCTGTTCGATATCACGGTACGGTGCCAATCCTGCAATGTGAGCATTCGCGTCGCATCGCGGAAATCCCGACCGTCGTACAAGTTTACTTGCCCGCGTTGCTCCACCGTCAACAACATTAACGTGATGTTTCCCGTCGAACCGCCGCGACAAGTTACGGTTCCGCCCGCCGTTTACCAACTGGCCGTTGCGCCGCCGATGCCCGTTGCGAAACCAGCGCCGCCCATCGCTTACCCCGTATCGCGGTCCGCGCCGGTCGATCTATTCGCGCAAGCGCTCGCAACGAACGCGCCGTCGCGCACCATCTCGAACGAGCCGCCCGAACTGCCTACGATTCGAACGCTCGCACGCTTCGGACTGATGATTGCGAAAGCCGATGGCCAAGTCGCGAATGCCGAGCGTATTGCGGTACGCGAGTTTCTCACGCGGCTGTTCGGCCATAATGCGGTTCTCGTGCGGCACATCGATCCCATCATGGAAGCCGCCGAGAAAGCGATCCCGACCGAGGCCGCGGCCATCGCCGAAGTCGTCCGTTGCACGCCGCCCGATAAGCGGCTCGCGGTGTACCTCGCCGCCGAGAAAATCGCCGATGCCTGCGGCGCGCGAAATGCATCCGAGATCGACGCACTCGAACGGGTGGCGATCGCATTCGGGATGATCCCGCCGACCGCGAAAATCGAACCCCCGCCGAAGTTCGCAAACATCTTCAACGTACCGACACGGCCCCAACCCGAGGCAGTCCGCGTTGCCGAAGCGCCATCGCAAAGAGTCTCGCCGATCGAAGTGCCCGAACTGCACTCGATCCAAACCTTCGCGCGGTTTGGCCTGATGATCGCCAAAGCCGATGGCTTCATCGGCGACGACGAACGTGTCGCCGTTCGGCTGTTTCTCGCGACGTTGTGGGGACAAAGTCCGATTCTCGTGCGGCAGATCGACGCCATCATGTACGCGGCCGAGAGATCGGTACCAAAGGAAGCCGTCGCGATTGCCGAAGTCATCGGTTGCACGACGCCGGAGAAACGTCCGGCCATTTATTTCGCTGCCGAGAAGATCGCCGAAGCGTGGTTGCCGCGAAACAAATCGGAAGAAGAGACACTTAAGCGAGTGGCCATCGCGTTCGACGCCGTGTCGGCCGCACCGCAGGTTGAAATGAC
Source organism: Limnoglobus sp. (assembly GCA_025353985.1). Taxonomy (GTDB): domain Bacteria; phylum Planctomycetota; class Planctomycetia; order Gemmatales; family Gemmataceae; genus Limnoglobus. Next base: position 1,561 of record JANXNT010001064.1, on the reverse strand, counting down.
GAGGCCGGTCAGCAACGTCTTTACCAAGCCCACGCCGCCAATGCCGGAGGCGGTCCGTCGCGTGGCCGAAGCGCCGCCACCGCAACGAGTCTCGCCTTCGAAGCCGATGTTTGCCGTTGGCGATCCGCGAAAATTGCTAGAGATCGAGCCGAAAACCAAACTGTCTGTCGAGTTGATCCGTCGGCGATTTGCAGTACTCTCCGAGAAGATGAACCCGAAGAAGGCCGCCGCATTCGGGCCAGAATTCGTAGCGCTGGCAATGAAAAATCTAGCCGAACTGCGAGCCGCCGCCGAATCGCTGATCGCGCCGTTCGGCGTCTCCCTCGACACTCCCGCCGCTCCGCCACTCCCCACCGATATGCGCCACAACCCCGACCTGGACGACGCCTTCGGGTGAACTCGGGTAGTAGGCACATTCCATGTGCCGTCGCGGCTTTGCCAACATCCGAACGGCACACGGAGTGTGCCTGCTATATCAAGAAAGCCCCTCACAGATTTTGCCGTGGTGAGAATCTATCCCTCTTTCGTGTGATTCGTGATTTTCGTGGTTCACTTCTTCACTTTGTCTCACCCAGTCCACTCAGTTTCCGGAACGAAATTCGGGAAAAGCAAATTGTTTCCGAGAGATTTTGCTAACTGTCGGTTAATCAGGCTATCACCGTCCGCAGCAAAATGTAAACATTTCGCAACAATTCGCGAATGTCAGAATCTTCTGAAAACGACGCAAGTTCATAATTTGCAATTGGTTGCGCGATATTAGCCGTTTTGTATTTGTGCTTCGGAATGAATAATGCCGACTAGACGTATTGTGCGGATGCGGTGAAATTGCAGGATACGCCCGAATTTTTGAGTTGAATCGAAAATGCATTCCGGTTATCCTGCCAGTCAACCGCGTCACGACCGCCTCAGACGGAACCCTCCGTCAGCGTGCGACCGGATCTTGGAATTGGCCGGTGCATGTGCCCGGGCAGCCCACTCACTCGTTGGTCAAGGAGTTTCAACGTGAATTTTCTTCGTAGCTTGAGTCTGCGTCGGGCTGTTGTAGCCGTAGCAGTGCTCGCGTTGTCGGTGGCTACCGCGAAAGCGGACATCATCATCGACGACTTCAGCAGCCCCGCACCCGCAACGGCCTACGCGATCTCACCCGTCCCCAGCCCACTCGTCAGTGTGAACAGCATCGCTGGCGGCCTCACCCGCACCGTGACGCTGACCGTCACGAACCCAGCCGTACCGGGTGCTAACGCACTCACCGGCAGCGTCGGTGGTGGTCTGTTCGCCGCATCGTTCAACGTGTTCAGCAGCGGTACGGCATCAATCGCCTACAGCTATGCAGCCCCAGCGAACTTCATTCCGAACGTGCCAGCGGGCGGCGTCGTCGGCAACCTCGTGTTCTCCGGAGCCGGTGACTCGGGCTTCGCAGCGAACATCCCACTGACGATCACGATCGCAACCTCAACCGGCAACCTGACGTTCAACGGCACCCTGCCACTGACGCCAGCCGCGCTGCTGCCAGTGGACGTAGTGGCGCCCCCAAGCACCCCAAGCCTGCCAACTTTCCAGG
>JANXNT010001056.1 GCA_025353985.1 Limnoglobus sp. | reverse complement strand
GTCCTCGAAGCCGCCGATTTCGGCGACGCATTCACGCCCGAATTGCAAGCACAAGAAGAACGACTTGGCGCGGAAATTCAGTCGAAAACGAACCATTAATTCCGGAACGCCAATGACTACCAAAATCTTCGTGAATCTCTCCGTATCGGACTTGAAAAAGTCCATCAATTTCTTCACGGCCCTCGACTACACGTTCAATGCGCAATTTACCGATGAATCGTGTACTTGCATGATTATCAGCGAAGAGATCCACTCGATGCTCATGACGCACGCGCGGTTCAAGACCTTCATGCCGAACGAAGTGTGCGACACGAAGACGGCGACCGAAGTGCTGATTTGCCTCTCGTGCGAAAGCCGCAGCGAAGTCGATTCGCAAGTCGAGAAGGCGCTTGCGGCCGGAGCTTCCACATTCGAGGAACCGATGGACCATGGCTTCATGTACGGTCGCAGTTTTCGCGATCTCGACGGCCACTTCTGGCAATTCATGTACATGGACCCGAGTGCGGTGCAGGCGTGATTCTCTGAGTATCAAGAACAAAGAAAACCCCAGTCGAGCGTGGCTCGCTGGGGTTTAGTTGGGGGTGTTCATTCGCGGAAATTACACGGCGGACATTGCCAGCCGTTCCTTTCGCTTCGTTCGCTTACCGTTAAGTTCGCTCGGGATCGTGTCGGACTCTTGCCCTTCGAGCACGTCCTTCAACCGCAACCGCGCCACGTGCAAGCGACGCTTGATCGTGCCGATTGGGGTCTCGAACTCGCGGCTCATTTGCTTCAGGCTGCGGCCACGCAGGTAGAACGCCTCGAGAGTTTCGCGGTCCAACGGCTTCAGCTCGTTCAACCCCACGTGCAAGCCCGCCTTGGCTTCCGCCAATTCGAGTTGCTCGTCGGGTGCCTTCACATCGCCGGGCACCGCATCGAGGAATTCCGGCTCGGTGCCGAAGATCGGACCCTTGCGGGTGAGCCGATTGATCGCCATCCGGGCCGTGATCCGCCGCAACCAGCCGGCGAAACACCGTGCATCGCGCAGTTGCGGAATCTTCCGCATCGCGTGAATGAAAACTTCTTGCGCCAGTTCTTGTGCCTCGAGGGGGTCGCGAACTCGAGCGAGTGCCATCGCGAAAACGCTGTTTTGGAAGCGAATCACGAGTTCCCCGTACGCATCGCGGTCGCCCACCTTGGCCTTGTCCACCAGTATCTCGACTTCAGTCCAGCTCATTTTGAAATCCGTTCCGATCCTGTTTCGGTGCGGAACCGGACCCGTTTCGGTGCGTGCGTAGTGGCCGTCCCCGGATCGTAAGTGGGGAGTGCCGAAGCTAGGCAGCCGTGCAGAATCGAATCCGCAGCGGGTCCGGTTATGGCCGTTCAGGTGTCGACGAACGTGGGGGAATCCGCTTCGCTACGAAGGATCGACTGGGTACAACTGTGCCCGTCCGCTCCCGGATCGCAACGAGGCGGCAACCGATTTGGCACGGCGTTCCGAAATGGAAACGCAGGACCGCGTGCGGCTACCCGTGGTTCGAACAACGCCGTTCTGGCAGTTGAAAAAATCGTTTTTGTTAAAAGCTCTGGCTCGGTCGTGACACGGCTAGTTGCGCCATCGCTCGGTCGAATGTCTGCCTACCGGTGGCCGGGAGGCGTGGAAATCAAACCGATGCAATGGCTTTACTGGGCCGTGTCGGACCTCACTTTGCGGCTGTCGTTGCCGGGCTTGTCGTTCGTGCCGAAGTCGTGGATAACCACGCATTCGGATTTCTGTCAGCCGTTCTCAGATTCCGGTCGGGCGATTGGCAGTCGCTTCCGAGTCGGGAAAAGGAACGTATGGACCACGATGGACAGGCCTGGCTCGCCTGGTGACGGTCATCGCTATGCCAGTTGGCATTTCGATAACTGTTACTCAGAGCACGACGAGCGGGGTTGCCAGAGACACTTCCGACCCGACCGGTCGGGACCACAGCGTTCGGTTCATACCGCATGGTTGTAACCTCCTGCTGCAATCCGACCTGTTTTAGGCTCGGAAGTCGGGGCACTGAAAGTGGCCCCTGGAAGGGAGATTCCGCCAAAGGCATGACGTCCGCCATGGTCCGCGTACCGATGCGGCCCGCCGAGGTCGACAACGTATCGTTGCCAGCCATCAGGGTCAGAAGCATTCGGTTTCGCAGGGTCATGGCTTTCATCACACACCTCGAGCGGAGACGATTCGCGAGTGACCGATATGGTCGCTCGCAGGTGAACTCAATTCAAACACGTAAGGGTTAGGTTCCGACACCGATACCAAATGTTACCCGTTCTTCGCTCGAACGGGAACGAGATTTTCCATAATTCTCGTAATCGTTCCTATCTGACGGGCAAGGCTCGCAGAAGGTTCGCGCCGATTGCAATTTATTTCCGCGAGCGACAAAGTATTAGAATCGAGACGCGGAAACTGTGAGGAGCTTGCGCGCGCTCCATCCCGCATTCGGGTGTAACCGCGTTCCCGGCGCGGTCATACCTTGAAATCCTCATAGTTTCCCACGAGTTGCCGATGCGGATGGACGCGCTCGACTCCATCGTCTTGTCGCCACTTTCCAAATTCTTCGGCCGCGTCCGAGGCATTCACCG
>JANXNT010000984.1 GCA_025353985.1 Limnoglobus sp. | reverse complement strand
CGAACGACTTCATCGCGCTGTTCAAAGATACTTCGGTTTGCAGTGCGATTCTCATCACGGAACTGACGCGAAAGTACAACGAACTCTACAACTTCAACCGCGACTACATCGTCGAACTCGTGTTCATTACCGGCGGACTGTACCTACTGATGAGCTACCCGCTCGCACTGGCTGCCCGTTCGCTGGAGACGCGACTTTCGGTGCAGAAAACGGGAGGCAAGCCATGATTGAAATTGCCAACCTAGTGAAGTTCCACGGTTCGAATCGCATCCTTGCGGGTGTTTCGCTCGTTGTGAATAAAGGCGAAGTCACCGCACTCCTCGGGCCTTCGGGTGGCGGTAAGAGCACGCTGTTACGCTGTATCAACGGGCTGGAGACCTTCGACACGGGCACGATTCGCATCGGCGACATGACCCTGCAAGGCACCCTCGGGAAACCGCATCCGAAGGCCGCGCTGTTGAAATTACGCCAGTCGGTAGGGATGGTGTTCCAGCAGTTTAACCTGTTCCCGCATATGAGCGTTCTTGAGAATGTCATGACGGGACCACGGTACGTTCTTGGCCGAACGATTGCGGAAGCGGAAGCGACCGCGAAAACGCTACTCCACCGCGTCGGCTTGGCGGATAAACTGCACGCGAAGCCGGGGAACCTCTCCGGCGGGCAGCAACAACGTGTTGCGATTGCTCGCTCGCTTGCGGTTAACCCGTCAGCGATATTATTCGACGAACCGACGAGTGCCCTCGACCCGCAGATGGCGAACGAAGTACTTGCCGTGATGCAAGATTTAGCCAAAGACGGCCAGACGATGATCGTCGTCACGCACGACATGGATTTCGCCGAACGAGCAACGGTCGTTCACCGGATGGTGGCCGGAACCATCGCCAAATCCGGCACGCCACGCGAAGTACTTGGGAATGCTCTTTGACAACTGGATCTATTCTGAGACAATAGCATATACGCCGTTCGAGATTACACTGGGAAAACAATGGCCACTTTAATACCGACCATTCAAGACACTACAACTTCAGATATCCTTGAGATGTCGGAAACACACTCGCTAACAGAAAGCGAAATTGTCCGACTCTATACGGTCATCGATAATTATACGGAATCTGAGCAACATACAGAGCTATTCGAAGAGCTGAAATGTATTTTGGGCGATCGCAAACTAAAAACAACAAACATGTTGAGTGTTGAGACGATCGATCGCGCGCGAATCGCCGTTGAATCTGGCAAAACGGAATTTGTTCCTCAGGAAGTCGATTAAGGCCTCATTCGCAAACGGGTACTCATTGTGAGTGATGCAGATTTTTCGCTGTTCTCGTTGCAGCCTCCGAGAATTGTCCGGGCTAGTGTCACTCCGATGCTTGGCGGTGAAGTGAAAGAGCGCCCACTCGTTCTTCTGTCACTTCCGAGTGCGAATTTGACTACTAGTGAATTCCGGGTTGTGGCGGGGTCGAGAACGCCACCAATACTACAAAACATACCCTTTGCAATTAAAGTACGCGGAAAACGTGGTGGTAGCCCTTCGACCGGGCTAACCGATGACACTTGGTTTTATGCTGGCTGGATACGCACGGTGAAAGTGGGAGATGTCGTTCAATTTTACAGACATTTTCCGTCGTACCTGTATCCTGATTTATTGGCGATGATCGAACAATACACGAAGTAGATATTCGCACGAAACACACACAGGAACTTTTATGACCACACAACTGATTCGCGTCGGGCACTCTCCGGACCCGGACGATGCGTTTATGTTTCACGCGCTAGCGAACGATAAGATCGATACCGGTCGGTTTCGCTTTACGCACGAACTTCAGGACATCGAGACGCTCAATCGCCGCGCACTGAAGGGCGAACTCGACGTCACGGCGGTAAGCATTCATGCCTACGCCTATTTGCTGGACAAATACGCCTTGCTGCCGAGCGGTTGCAGCATGGGCGACAAGTACGGGCCGATGGTTGTTAGCAAAAAGAAGCTCTCTATCGCCGATTTGCCGAACGTGAAGATTGCCGTGCCGGGCACAATGACGACGGCATTTCTCGCACTGAAACTACTCTTGCCGCAGGGCTTCGAATACGAGGTCGTGCCGTTCGATGAGATTCTGCAAGTCGTCGAATCGGAGAAGTTCGACGCGGGTTTGATTATCCACGAAGGACAGCTGACATTTCAGAACCAGGGCCTGAGCCTCGTCGTCGATCTCGGCGTGTGGTGGCAAGAAAAGACCGGCCTGCCGCTGCCGCTCGGTGGCAACGTTGTGCGTCGCGATCTCGGCCACGAAACGATTTCGGAAGTGAGCCGATTGCTGAAGCAGAGCATTCAATACGCGCTCGATCACCGTAAAGAATCGCTCGAACACGCGCTGAAGTATGCTCGCGATATGGACATCAGTCTGGCGGATCGTTTCGTGGGCATGTACGTCAACGAATGGACGCTCGATTACGGCGAGCGGGGACGCGAGGCGGTGCGACGACTGCTGGAAGAAGGCCATAAAGCGGGTATCATCCCGTCGCCGACGCAAGTGGAATTCGTCGAATAGTGTGTGCAGGAAAAGCCCAGACCGATGGGCTTTTCCGCTCGCTCCAGATATGCTCATCAGTAACAAGGCCCGTCCGCACCGCGACCGTTTGCCATGCAACCGCTCTTCACGTTTGTGACACCGCCCACACGCTGCGGTTACCTGCCCGAACAAAAGTGGCAGTTGCGTTACGACATCGTCGGTGAACTGACACCGGCCGAGTATCTGCAACGGATGAAAGACGGCTGGCGTCGCTTCGGCTTCTCGTTGTTTCGGCCCGAGTGTCCGAGTTGCCGGGCGTGCCAGGTGATCCGCGTTCCCGTCGATCGATTCCGGATGAATTCGAGTCAGAAACGCGCTAAACTGCGGAACGCGAGTGAGATTCGCATCGAGATCGGAACGCCTGTCGTTACCGATGAAAAATTGCAACTCTATGACCGCTATCACGCACATCAGGCGGAGGCGAAAGGGTGGCCCGAACGCGACCCGGAAACGCCCGGCGAATACGTCGAATCGTTCGTGTCGAACCCGATTCCCACCGAAGAATGGTGCTATTTCCTCGGCGATACACTCGTCGGCGTGGGCTACGTTGATGTCGTACCCGAAGGCTTATCCGCGATCTATTTTTACTACGAACCGGAGCTACGCGATCGCTCGCTTGGGACGTTCAATGTGCTTTCGATCATCGAGTCGGTGCAGGCACGGAAACTCTCTCACCTGTATCTCGGGTATTACGTCGAAGACTGTCGGTCGCTGACTTACAAAGCGAACTTTCGACCGAACGAACTGCGCGATCCGGACGGGAATTGGCACGACTTTCGATGATGTTTCGGTGAGGGCTTACCCAATCGTTTCGGAAACTAATATAGCTAGTCATCATGCGAAACCGGCACGAACCGGATTCGCGAGTCCGACGTACCGGACTCATACATCCGTCTATTTGCCGCCCGCCGACGTTGTGGGGTGGTCTTCATCTGCGATGCATCGGAGAGATGTTCATGTCCGAGACCGTCGTCGAAACGCGAAACCTGACCAAGATTTATCGAGACTTCTGGGGGCGCAAGAAGAAAGTCGCCCTCAACGCGCTCGATTTGACGATCCAGAAGGGCGAGATCTTCGGATTGCTCGGGCCGAACGGCTCGGGGAAAACTACGACCATCAAGCTGTTGCTCGGGCTGTTGTTCCCGAGTTCTGGGGATGCATTCGTCTTCGGCGAACCGGCAGCGAAAGTCGAAAAGAACGAAAAGATCGGCTACTTGCCGGAAGAATCGTACCTCTACCGTTTCTTGAATGCGGAAGAGACGCTCGACTTTTACGGTCGCCTCTTCAACATGCCTTCGGAAACGCGCAAAAAGCGTGCCGCAGAACTGATCGATACCGTCGGACTCGCCAATGACAAAAAGCGTATCCTTCGCGAATATTCAAAGGGTATGCGACAACGCATCGGCCTCGCACAAGCTCTGATTAACGACCCGGACCTGATTATTCTCGACGAACCGACCTCGGGCCTCGACCCGCTCGGTACGCGCTGGATGAAAGACTTGATCCTCGACCTGAAGAAAAAGGGCAAGACGATCATCATGTGTTCGCACCGCTTGGACGACGTCCAGGATGTGTGCGACCGGATTGCCATTCTATACGGCGGAGACTTGCAAGAACTCGGCGCGGTTAGCAAACTCGTCGAAGACCAAAAGCGTCTCGAAATCCGCGCGAGTGGCGTGCCGCTGACGGACGCACTCAAGCGCGATCTGGCGGCCACCATCGAGAAACACGGTGGTAAGCTGGAATCGTTCGGCCACCCGACGACGACGCTCGAAGACTTGTTCTTGCGGATCGTCGAAGAGTCGAAGACGCGTCCCGGTCGGCGGTATCTGCCGCCGGTGGAAACGACGAAGTAGCATTTGCATTCATTGGCTTCATACGTATATCGGTGTACTTTCAAGGAATATCCGCGATGACGGACCCCGCCCTGTTCGGGATTCTGATCCTGGAACGCGACCCTCAGACTTTCGCGAATCTGCCCGGCCTGATTCAGGTTTGGTTGCAGGATGCGGGGGGGTTCGCCGCCGTCGGCCTCGTCGTTTACTTGCTGTATGCTCTGCGTTCGCCGAAAGACCAACCGGCATCGTCCAAGGCTCGCGCGCCAGTCACGATGTGGATGTTGGTAATGGGAATGTTGTCGCTGTTGTGCTACGCGAGTTACATCGCAGCTTGGTCGGGGGGTATCGGTCGGGACACCGTTAACATGGTACCGTACGTGCAACCCGGCGAGACGATACCGTATTTTCCGCCGCAATTTGCACTCCAATTTCAGCCGATGTTTCTGATGTTCGGTGGGCTTTTCGCGTTGCTCGGCATCGGCCAGCCGTTCGTGATGGACTTGTTCAAACTCCGTTTCCGTCGAATTTGGGCACTCACGAAGGTCGGGTTCCTCGAAACGTGGCGGAACCGCATGTTCTGGGTGTTCGTGCTTTTCGTGCTGCCGTTCTTGTTCCCACTGCAATGGTTCATCCCGATCAAGGCGGAAGATCAGCTGCGAACGACGGTCGACTGGACGAGCTTATCGACGACGTTTCTGTTGCTGTTACCCGGCGCGATCATTGCGGCGTTCAGCATCCCGAACGATGTGAAAAACCAAACCATTTACACGATCGTCTCGAAGCCGATCGAGCGATTCGAAGTTGTACTCGGTCGCTTCTTCGGATTCACGTTGCTGATGACGGTGCCGTTGATCCTAATGACGTTCGGCAGTTGGTTGTTCATCAGCACAACGACTATCGATGAGAAGGCCGTTGAGGAAACGCAAAAGGCACGGATTCCGCACCGTGGGCAACTCTACTTCCGCGCGAGAAGCAACGAATATCGCGGTACGAACGTCGGTCGCGAATTCGATTACCGCAAGTACATTGCGGGTTCGAAATCAACTTCGGAACGAGCGATTTGGGCGTTCGAAAATATCCCCGCTGCGATGGCAGGGACGGATCGCGATGCGGTGCCTTGCGAGTATACGTTCGACATTTTCCGCCTCACGAAAGGCGATGAAAACCGTGGCGTGGACATCAACATTCGCTTCACGGCTTGGCAGTGCGATCAACTCCCACCGAGCGTACGCGGCGATGGCCGGTGGCAATGGGCGGACAGTGAGAAAGAGAAACAATATAAGGCCGAACGCGAGGAGATCGACCGGAAACTGGCCAAGGGCGAAATTCCTGGCGTGTCGATCAAGTCGCTGGATTATGCGTTACCGAACACACCAGGCTGGAAGTACATCAACGACCTCGCGGAGAAGTACGGCTTCTACGAAGTGGCTTCGGTGGAAGTTTACGATTACCACCCGAGCGGCGTCCCCGTGCCAGCGGGATTGTTTCGCAAGGCCCGGGAAGGCACACCGCCGACGGACAAAGAAGGCTATCGCCAACCGCGCGTCCAGACTTACGTGAAGTGCATCAGCGATGGCCAGATGCTTGGCATGGCATCGGGCGATTTGTACTACATGGAAGGCGAAAAGACCTTCAGCGAGAACTTCTTTAAGTGCGCCTTCGGTCTCTGGTGTCAAGTAACGGTGGCCATCGGCGTCGCGATTACGCTCAGCACGTACCTCGCAGGCATTATCAGTTTCCTGGCGACGTTGTTTATCTACCTCAGTGCCTATTTCGTCGAGCACTTGAAAGACGTTGCGGGTGGAACGAGCACGGGCGGTGGGCCGTTCGAATCGTTCACGCGAATTTTGGGCACCGATACACCGACGGCGCAACTCGACCGCACGGCGGGGGTGAAAACAGCCGAGGTCGGCGACATCGCGTTTTCGTGGATCTTCCGGCGTTACGTGAACATCGTCCCCGACGTTTACGCCTTCAGTTGGACGAACTTCCTTAAGGAAGGTTTTAACATCAACTTCGAATACCTCGCGATGAACTTTATCGTCCTGTTCGGCTACCTGTTGCCGTGGGGAATTCTGTCGTATTATCTGATTCGAAATCGCGAAGTGGCGGCGTAGTGTGTCGTTCCCGACATTCATTCGATTATCTTCGAGACGGTGACTGCTATGGCGAATCCATTCCAACAAGCGACCGTGCGGCGGAAGATCGCGTACGGTATCGCAATCATCGCGCTATTCACGCTGAGTATGTTCTGGCGCGGCAAAGTGCGTTTGCCGCTGTCCGAAGAAGCACGCGTGGTGTACCTCAATCAAGCGCGTCGCGGCAGCACCGACGACAAGCCCGAAGCGGCCCCGTATCTGATTAACCGCGCGGCCGATTGGCTGTCGAGCCGGACGATCCAGGAACAAGCTCGCCCCGAGGCACTGGATCTGCGCGAACTCGAACAGGGCGATGCGGAGATCGCGGGTTCGCTGTTGCGCTGCGTGCTGGTCGGTTCGCGTGGGATCGCGACGACGGTCACTTGGCGTGCCGCAATCGAGAAACAGAAGCGAAACGAGTTCCACGAATTCGAGCAACTCGTACGCCTCGTGACTCGCCTTCAGCCGAACTTTATTACGCCGTGGATCTATCAAAGCTGGAACATTGCTTACAACGTGTCCGTTGAAAACGACCGCCTCAACGACATGTATTACTACATCACTCGCGGTATCGAATTGCTTGCCGAAGGCGAGCGGATGAACCGCATGTCTCCCGATATGCGGTTCCAGATCGCGTTCTATTACCAGAACAAATTCAGCGTTTCGGACAAAGTGACGACGCTGCGTTCGATGTTTCAACTCAGTAACGTCAAGCCCGAAGATCGCAACCCGGTTCGATTCCGTAAAGACGGCAAGATCGATATGGTTGTGTTCCAGAACTTCGTGCGTAAGAACCCGCAACTCGTTCGCCGCCTCCGCGAAAAGCTCGG
>JANXNT010000972.1 GCA_025353985.1 Limnoglobus sp. | reverse complement strand
AATGAAGAACGCGATAGCGGTATACGCGTCAGCAACGTCTATCCGGGCGAGATCGACACGCCAATTTTAGCGTTCCGGCCGAAGCCCGTTTCGGAAGAAGCCCGTGCGTTAATTCTGAAGCCCGAAGATGTGGCCGCCGCTATTCTGTTCGTAACAACATTGCCGCCACACGTTTCGATTCCGGAGCTGGTGATGAAACCGACGGCACACACGTACTGGTGATGCCAACCCACCCGCGACGGCATTCGTCGCGGGTCGTATTTGTTTAGCTTTCGGAAACTTCGATCACGACACACGAGACGTTGTCGCGGGAACCGGAGTCGAGCGCGAGTTGCCCGAGGCCCTCCGCACACGCTTGCATGTCCGATTGCTGGCTGATGAAGTTCAGAAGTTGCTCATCGGTCACGACGCCGGTCAGGCCGTCCGAACAAAGCAAGAAGCGGTCGTTTTTCTTGATGTGGATGACGGTGACATCGGTGCCTTCGCCGACTTCTTTGCTGCCGAGATACTTCCAGAGTACGTTCTTGAAGCGGTGATCGCGGGCTTCGGCTTCGGAGATCGTTTTCGCTTCGACCAACGCGCGTGCGAGCGAGTGATCGACCGTCAGTTGTGTAATCGTTTTATCGCGAATCATATAGCAACGGCTATCACCGACGCCCGAGATGAACATCTCGTTGCCTTTCCGCCAGACCGCCATGACCACCGTGGTGCCCATGTTCTTCATGTCTTTATCGAGCGCACCCATCGCCATGATTTCTTCGTTCGCCTGAACGATCGCCCGCTTGCTGACCGACTTGACGCCCTCGGTAACGAGGTGCGACGACAAATTCTTGCGAAGTTCGCGCGGGATGATTTCGATGGCGCGTTTGCTGGCGATCTCACCGGCGGCTTGACCGCCCATGCCGTCCGCCACGATACTGACGATCAGATCCGGGAACTGCTTCACGTCGATCGAATCTTCGTTATTCTCGCGGTAATTCCCCAACAAGCTGCATTTACCGATACTCAGAGCGAATGCCATATGCCCCTCACCTTCTGTTGGCAGCACGACCGCTGGGCGAACGGTGGCTCCTCGATTCGAGATTATTCGGTCAAAGTTAATGTAAGTTTACAAGCGAAGCAAATCGGAAACAGTATTTTTGTTTCGTGGCGGCTCTGTGCTACTCAAAACGACGCTCCAAACGAACCGTCACACGTTCCAACTTACAACGATAGCACACGTTACGCAACTCGCGATTGAGGTTTGAGCGCAAACGATCAATTTGTTCGCGTGAACGAAAATGGTTGAACAGGTGGTAACAGAACTGTCGGGAATACTGGCACCGCGACTCAATCGGTGAGAGTTTCGGTTTCGCCGCCGGCTCTCGTCACGAGTGCGGCCATTACGCGGATACTGACGTTGGCGTTGACGAACTTGACGCGGCCATCGGCGAACGACAGATTCGCACCGCCGGTGTGAAACGAATACACTTCGTGTGCGTTCGAGCAATTGATCGCGCACGGCCCCCACGAACCGGAACCATCGGCCAGCCAGCCATCGAGATTGATCGGGATCATACCGTTGTACGCCGCCCATGAAGGCACTCGCGTGGTACCGACGAGTTTGCCGAAAATGTACACCGCCGGGCGACCGGCGACTTCGGCCACCAAGATTGTGTTTGATGTGCCATCGGTAATGCCGAGCAACGTGCCTCCCGTTTCGTTCGGCATCGCCCCTTCGCGTGCGCCGTTCCATGGACTCAGCAAACCGGTAGCAATCAATCCCATATCGACATCGTAGATCGCGCTGTAATCGGTGATGCCGTAGGTGTTGCTGCCTTCGACCATATTGCGGCCCGAAGGAGCGGAGGGACAAAGGAACGTGGGAATCGAGGCACTGACGGCGGGCTGGTTGTCGATGTGATCCCACGGGCGATTGAACCGGTAGCGTTGGTACAACGCATTTTGCTCGATGAACGGGAGAATCTCCGGCGTCCACGACCGGGTGAAAGCGGGGTTGCCATAGATGGTCGCGGGGAGTTTGCCAGAGGAATCGTGGACTTGGT
>JANXNT010000495.1 GCA_025353985.1 Limnoglobus sp. | reverse complement strand
GGCGATGGCCAGGTGACACTCGGCACCATCGTCATGAAGTCCGACGCGAAGAAGATTCGCAAACTCTACGATGGCAAGGTGATCGCCGGTTTCGCCGGTGCGGCCGCCGATGCGTTCTCGTTGCTCGAACGATTCGAAGCGAAGTTGCGGGACCACCAGGGTTCGGTTCCCCGTGCGGCCGCCGAACTCGCGAAAGAGTGGCGGACCGACCGCATTCTCCGGCGGCTCGAAGCGATGATGATCGTTATGGACCGCGAGCACATGCTATTAATCAGCGGCACCGGCGATGTCATCTCCCCGACCGATAGCGTACTCGCAATCGGCTCCGGCGGGCCATACGCACTCGCCGCCGCACGGGCATTACTCGCACATACGACACTCACCCCGGCCGACGTCGTCCGCCGTTCCTTGGAGATCGCCGGGGATATTTGCATCTACACGAACCGGAACATCGAAGTCGTCGAAGTGAGTTGATATTTCTCAGATGCGACCCAGGGGTACGACAAAGCGTCTAACCCTGGGCTGAAAGATCGAACCCCGTTGGGGTAAAGGCATACAAAATTCTTACCCCAACGGGGTTGCATCGGATAGCCCAGGGTTAGACGTTCCTCGTCGTACCCCTGGGTATACTTTCTGCCCGAAGAGGTTACCTTGGAATCGCTGACTCCCAAACAGATTGTTGCGGAACTCGATAAGCATATCGTCGGGCAGACGGCGGCCAAGAAAGCCGTCGCAGTGGCCATTCGTAACCGTTGGCGGCGACAGCAACTCCCCGAAGACCTCCGCAAAGACATCACTCCGAAGAACATTATCCTGATCGGGCCGACCGGCGTCGGCAAGACCGAGATCGCCCGCCGACTCGCGCAACTCATGAGCGCGCCGTTCGTCAAAGTCGAAGCCACCAAGTTCACCGAAGTCGGCTACGTCGGCCGCGATGTCGATAGCATGATTCGCGATCTAACAGAAGCCGCCATCGGCATCGTCAAACAGAAGCAGCGCGAATACGTGAAGGAAAAAGCACACGAGCGCGTGACCGAACGGCTACTCGATCTGCTCGTGCCGTCGCCGAAGAATTCGCAGTGGGAACCCGAAGGCGAGACCGAAGAGCAAGAGAAACGCCAACGCACCCGCGAGAAGTTTCGCACGATGTTGCTCGCCGGCGAACTCGAAGATCGCATGGTCGAGTTGAACCTCGAACAGAAGTCGTCGCCCGTACAGATATTCTCCAACATGGGCATGGAGAACATGGATGTCGACTTGCAAAATATGTTCGAAAAGATGATGCCGAAAAACCAGCAACCGCGACAGATTTCGATTCGCGACGCCCGTAAGACGATTCTGGAACAAGAGACCGAGAACCTGATCGATCGCTCGCTGGTGAACGAGGAAGCGGTGAACCTCGTCGAGAATCATGGGATACTGTTCCTCGACGAGATCGATAAAGTCTGCGGGCCGCAATCGGGGCACGGGCCGGATGTGTCGCGGCAGGGGGTACAGCGGGACTTGCTGCCGATCGTCGAAGGCACGACGGTGAACACGAAGTACGGAGCTGTTCGCACCGACCATATTTTGTTCATCGCGGCCGGTGCATTCCACGTCTCGAAACCATCGGACCTGATGCCCGAATTGCAGGGCCGCTTCCCGATCCGCGTCGAACTCACCGACCTCACGAAAGCCGACTTCCACCGCATCCTCACCGAGCCGAAACATGCCTTAACGAAGCAGTATGCGGAACTGTTGCGTACCGAAGGCGTCGAACTCGAATTCACCCCCGATGGCATCGAAGCGCTCGCCGATCTGGCATTCGAACTCAACCGCTCGACGCAGAACATTGGCGCACGGCGATTGCATACGATCCTCGAAAAAGTCGTCGAAGAGTACAGTTACGAGGGGCCGGACCTCGTCGAGAAACAGATCGTCATCGACGGGCCGATGGTGCGCGAAAAGATCGGCGCGATCATCCAGCGCGAAGACCTGAGCAAGTATATTTTGTAACCGCTTCTTCACGGCACCATCGCGTTAGCTCGTATTGCAAGAAATAGTCGTTGCATTCGCTATCGCGAATCGCATTTCCACCTCAAGTCGATCGAAAACCGCCCGCATAACTTGCCCCGTTGCCAAAGTGGATGCATCCTTGTGCATTCTCACCGGGGGCAACGATCATGAAGTGGAAACGGGCGTTAGTTGTGACCACTTTCGTGAGTTTGCTCACGGGGACACTCCTCACGAGCAAGCCTTCGGACGTCGAAGCAATGATCCGCATCGGCAAGAAAGCAGCTGGGAGAATCGAATCGGCGTTGCCCGAAGCCCGCGTGGCCGCTGGCCCGTTGGCGGCATTTCGAGCAGGCGATGCATTACCGATCGAAGAGCGGGTTCGCGTGCGGATTCAGACCGAGAAAGCGATGGCCGGTGCCGATGTCGTCGCGTTGGCCATGCCCAATGCAGGCGAAGTGAAGCTCAAAGGCATCGTCCGCGACGCGAGCCAGAAGCGCCGCGCCGTCGAGATCGCCAACAGCACCGCCGGCGTCGAAGTCGTCATCGACGAACTGGCAGTGCCAGAGAAGTAAGCCAGTAACAAGTTGATTTTTCGCACACTCACGACTTCATAATCTGCTCGCGATAACTTGAGGCCGTTTTTTTGATAATGCCACGTTTGGAAACATTCGACGTGACCATTCTTGCGACTTTTTGATTTACAGTGAGGTCGCTCAGCTTGAATTCCGTAACCAATTCCAACCACCTCGTTAATGGCTTGTCGTCGTATGCCAACTTCTCAAGTACGTATCGGTCACTACTAAGAACTTTGTTGAGGTAATACTCCCACTGTGTCGGACGGAAAAGCTTCAGAAATCGCTCGGTAGCAGGTTGGGCGGCGTGAGAAATCCCATACCGGTTTCCGAGACGGACACAGATTGCTGCGGAAAAGCAGTCGGCCAAAGCAGGGCCGGGTATCGATGATCCTAACCGGGCTAATGTTTCCATTGGCTTCGGTTCATTGTGGAAATTATCGTATGCGACATGAGCACCGATCACGGCACGAGCCGCTGCACGGAATGATTCCGAACGAAGCGTTTCAGGGACAAAATCAAAACCGTTTACACTCAGCAATGCTCGGCTCAAACCCGCAGCAGCAACAGTACGCCCGGAGGCCTGGACAATCGCATATGTTTCCCCCGTCTGCCAACGGTCCTTGTCCCGCAGTTTCGACCAAATTATCGGCAGCAGAACGTTGATATTTCCTGCTGTGTGTTCGAGCTTTGCGCCAATTGCCACTTTCAGCTGAGCGAGCAGAACGGTCAGTGTCGTGCGGATGTAAAAGTAGGGTGACGATGCGAGGGTTCCCACTTCCAAATCATCCGTCTTGAGAGTCTTCGATTCCAGCTTTTTGCGCAGCGCGACGAAATCTTGACCGACATTCCCATTCGCGTCGGAAAGAAAGTTGACCACACAACTCCGCACGATAGAAATGGCCTCTTCTTTGTGCATTTGCTCGCTGCGAGCGATGTCGGAATCGAGAAAATGATTGACTAGTGTCTGACCGTTCCGAAGCCGAATGGCTTCCGTTGTGCTGATCATGGCCAACTGTTCGGCCAATTCAATAGCTTCATCTTCCCGAATATCGGTGATTGCGTTGGAGGCCTCGTCGAGATCCAATCGCCCGAGCATTTCACCGACGAATTCCATTCCGAGATGGGCAAGCTGTTTTTTTAAAGCGGCCATTGCTTTCGACCATGCGAAGGTCGCGGCCATTTCGTAGGACTCATTTTCAATCGCCATCACGAGAGACGTCTTATCTCGATCGCTGAGAATGGCCGCCTGTTGAACGATATCTGAAGGTAGCGCGTTGGCAGCCAAAACGTAAGCGTTGCTGTGGCTCCAGGGCACTAATGTTTTCGCGATCATGACTTTAACACCACTTCTATTCGACCGTCTTGAGAACGAAATAAGGCCGCCTGCAATGAAGTCTTAACGTATCCTCGCAATACGGCGAATGCTCGACTTCTCGCGCCACCCGACGCCATTCCAAGATGACCTTCCGATTTTTCGATCGAACGTTGCACGAAAACACGAAACGCTTGAATCGATCCATCTGTGCCAAGTATCGTGACCCCATCACTTCCTATCATACCACGGAGTAAGGATTCCTGCGACCGAAGAAGTGAAGCATCTGCGACAGTCTGTTCTCTTGCAGCGATCAGCATCGTTTGAATGAGAGGAATGGGTTCGCGTAAAATCACGCCATCTGAAAACAGCTTTTTATCCCAAGATTTTGTGCATGGCACGACAGCCAGAAGTGCCCCATGCGAACCTCGCAAGTACCCCGTAAGAATTCGATCGAGATAGCCTGTTGACAGATCCTTCGAGACATCAGTCACATCCGAACAGGCAGCGGATGCAAAATCCGATATCAGCCCGCTATTCGAAGGTGCAGTCGTAGTCAGAGAGATTTCAAGCCTGCCGCCAACGCTGTTGATGATCTCGACTGTACTTTCAGCGCTATGACGGAGTATCGTGATCGGAAGTGTCGGTGCCAATGACGTTACAGGACCGGCCGAGTAGGTTTCGGCAGCAGGCCGAAACAGCCCATATTCAAAACCTTTGTTCTTTCGTCGAATGTAAACACACCAACCGTCGATCGCGAGAGCCGCGCATATCTTGAGTGAAGCAAAAGCCGTGCGTCTAGGATCAGGAACATCATCTTTTTCCTCCCCAATCATTAACACGGGGATGCCCGGCGCAATAACCTTAACGAGATCGTTTCGATTCGGTCCAAATAAATAGACTTGTGGAAATAATCGCCGATCTTCCTCTCGATAAGCAGACAGTAATGCGACCAACTCACAACCAACCTGTTGTGTGAGTCCGCAATGAATTTGTCCTTTTGCAAGATGATCCGCAACCATTCCAAGAAGTGGGTCTCGTATGGTTTTCTGCTCAAACGTTGTTGCCATTCGATCCACCACACGCCTAGCCGTAAGTTATCTACATCGTTCACAAACCATTAAAACACACTCACCCCACCAGTTGCCGGATTGGCATTCCTGTTGGCACGAGTTCGACGGGGCGGCCGTCTTGGGTTTTGTACCACGTGTGGAGTGGCACGCCGAGCGTGTGGTAGATCGTGGCGGCGAGGTCTTGGGCCGTTACGGGGTTGTCGGTGACGAACTCGGCGAGCGCGTTGGTTTGGCCGACGACTTGCCCGCCCTTCACGCCGCCACCTGCCATCAGTGTCACGCCGGCCGAGGCCCAGTGGTCGCGCCCGGCGGTCGGGTTCACCTTCGGCGTGCGGCCAAAGTCGCCGAACCAGACCACCAGCGTTTCGTCCAACAATCCACGCAATTCCAGGTCGTCGAGTAACGCGGACAATCCCAGATCGAGTCGCGGTAAGTTGCGGGTTTTCAGCGTTTTGAAGTTATCCGTGTGCGTATCCCAACCGCCGTCGGCGATCGTCACGAACTGTACGCCGCCCTCGATGAGACGCCGTGCCAGCAGGCATTGTTGGCCGAACATCGACTTGCCGTACCGTTCGCGAACCTTGTCGGGTTCCGCCCGAATATCGAACGCTTTCTTGGCAATCGGCGACGTAATAATCCCGTGGGCTTTTTCGTAAAAGGTGTCGCGGGCCTTCACGATACCAGCGGTGCCTTCGATGCCCTTTTGGTAGGTTTCGAGGTCGTTCAGCATGTCGAAGCGGCGGTCGAGTCGCTTGCGTTCGGCGAGGCTCGCAATGCTCAAATCGCGGACTTTGAACAGCGAGCTACTCGGGTCTTCGCCGACTTCGAACGGGTGAAACTCGTCGCCGAGGAACCCGGCAGTGCCACCGTTGAAACGCCGGTCGATCGCCTTGCCGAGTTGCACGAACGGCAACATGCCATCGACGTAGCCACGCTCTTTGGCGACCACGGAACCGAAGCAGGGGAATGGCAACGACGTGTTGAACTTGTGGCCGGTCATCATCATATGATCGGCAACGCCGTGGCTGCCGTTCTGCGGATCGTGCCCGCGAATGATGCCGAGTTTGTCGGTGCGTTGCGCTAGCAATGGCAGCGGATCGGTGAAGCGTACGCCGGGCAGCGTGGTCGGGATCGTGCCGAACTCGCCGCGCACTTCCACGGGCGCATCGGGCTTGGGGTCGAAAGTATCGATGTGCGACGGGCCGCCTTGCATCCAGAGGAGAATGCAGCGTTTCGCCTTCGTGGGTGCGCTCGAAGCCGCTTGGGCTTTCAACAAAGCCGGCAGTGTCAGCCCGAATGCGGCGAGTCCACCAATTTGCAGGAACGTGCGCCGCGATTGGCCCGAACAGTCGGCATCACGGCCCGTGCGGAGGTTGAACATGCTTCGATCCCCAAAGTGAAACGCAGGTAGGTTGTTCAACCATCGGCGAAATCCCAAACGGTGTCAACAGAAAAAGCCAAAAAAACGTTTTCCTATTCGTGTATTTCGTCTGTTTCGAGAAGAATACCGGTCGGAAGAAAAGAAGTGAACCACGAAAAACACGAATCACACGAATAGGAAACCGGAAAAGTGAAATTCTTCACGGCGTTGACCAAAATGGAGGTTTAAGGCGGGTTACGGTTTTGGTTTTTATCCCAACGGGATTTCAGCGATTAGCCCCAGGTCGCGTTTCGCGCACCTGGGGTATGCCTTTTCACCCATGACATTCCTTACTCGATCAGCGTCACTTGCACGCCGCTTTGCAGGATGCGTTCGAAGCTCGTTCGGAGTTTGTCGATGCGATCTTGCGAACTGCCGGTGATGATCTGCTCCGTGGGGAGCGGGTCGCTGGCGTTGCGGGCGGTGTTGCCGCGCTGGGCGACGTTTTGCAGGAAGTTCATCGCTTGCGGGCGGAACGAACTCGTCGAACTGAACAAGTCGCCGAACGCGATCGGGTAAACGCGGGCCGGTGCGCTCGGTAGCGAGTATCCGCCCGCAGATGTCGGGGCGACGATCTGCGCGACGATGTCGTACGATTGTTGCATGACGCCGGGGTCGCCGTTGGCCACGAACGCGCCGGGGCCACCGTAGGTGTAACTCGCGTTCGTGCCACCGGAGTACGAGAAGTTTTGGTATGCGTTCGGCACGCCATCGGTTTCGAACAACACGATCTTCAGCGCGCCGCGGCGACCGCGCTGGTTTGGATCGGCGTTGACCGTCGGCGACGAAGAAAGCAAGTTGTAAGCCAGCGCGAAGCCGGTGCTCGGGTCGGTACCCCCGTTCGCGTTTGGTAAGTTCCCGAGCAGTGCCGAGCCGAAACCCGTGTTGAATGCACGCAGTTCCGCCGAGCCATTTCCTGCAGCCAATTGTGGCAACAACGAGTTCGGGAAGAACAGCGAATTCTTCAAAGTTTGCCATTCCTGGCTCATCGCCACGCGCGGCGTGTTGTAGTTGGCGTGCGCGAAGAACGCGATGCCGACGCGGTCGTTCGGGTGGTTGTTGCGGATGTCTTCGATGCCCGATTGCACGCCCGCTTTGAGTTGCCAACCTTGGGCTTCGTGCGAGTTGCCGGGCAGCCAGTTTCGCAGTGGGGCGCGTGTCGAAAGGAACGCCAGCATCGTGGCGGGGCCGAACCACATGTGCATTCGCGGGCGGCTCGGGTTGTCGGTGTAGTTCATGTACGGCGCGGGGTTTGCGGGCATCGGGCCGGTGGCATCGGGGTCGAATCGGCTCGTGTTGCCGATCGAAATACCCGCGCCTTCGGGCCATGCCATCATCTCGACGCCCGCCAGTGAAAAGCGCGGGTCGTCGTTCGGTGTGTTGCCGTTGTAGCCCATTACGAAATCGATGTACTCGCGCCAGAAGCGATGGTCGAGGTCGGTCGCCCAGTTGTCGATATTGTCTGGAATTGAAGCGTAATACAACACGCGGCCCGCTCGCAAGTTCGGCGGCAACGTCTGCGGTCCGGTTTTCAGCCACGCCAGCACGGCGCGATAATTCAGCTTGTAGTTTCGCGTACTGCCGCTGCTGCCGTCGCGTAACGTGTAGCCCACGCCGGTTCGCAGCAGTGCTTGATTGATCGACTGATTCCCTAGTGCGTTTGCGTCATTATCGATGGCCGGATCGAACGCGAGAAACGTCGTCGGGCTGCCGGTGTCGTCGCTGCTTCCGCGTACGAAGAAGCGTCGCCTCCAGTCGCAAATCCAGTTCCCGCTAACATCTTTCGTCGGTTGCGTGTTCACGAGATCCGGGCGAACTTGCCCGCCGTTCGGCGCGCCGCCGTTCGGGTTGCCCCAACGCGGATCGGGTGGCCAAATGAAGAACGTTTTGCCGTAATAGCCTGGCCCCATCGAGAAGCCGTTGAACCCCGGCGTGCGGAGCGGTGCCGATGGACGGGGCGCGCCGTTCGCGGTATTCACCGCACTGTTGATGTACCCGGCCACGTTGAGATCGTAGCCGTTACGCTCCCAGGCATCGTCGTAGAACTGATCCCACGAGAGGCCGCCTTCGGTGCGGTTGCCGTTGAGGAGTGCTGGCCGCGATGCGGGTACTGCCCGTGCGGTGGGGTTCGGAATCGCGCTGCTGGGGAACAACAAATCGACGGCGTTGCGTGCTGCGCCGAACGTCGTGCCGGGATCCCAACTCACGTCCGAAGCGTAGACGAAGCCGCCCCGGCGCGGGTAGCGATCTCCCACGTAACTCACGCCCGCGGAGTCGATTTGCCGGTCGAAGAAATCGGGTGCGGGCGTCGGGCCGGTGGTGTTCGTGGTGTCGTTCGCGTTGTAGCCGGACCAGTTGTACGTCGGTGCGACGTAGTTGGTGGGGTCGCCAGCGGAGGTGGCCGGTGGGTCGTAGCTAAATGTGCCGTTGGCGTTCGTGTAGCGCCGCCAACGGTGGAAGGCGTTGCGTAAGTTACTCGGGCTGGAAACTGCCGACACGGGGGTCGATGAATTGCTGAGGTTCGCGGGGTCGAACAGGAAGTCGCGAATCACGGGTGGGCCGTTCGGCGTCTCCATCGTCAGGTTATTCGGTGCGAACACTTCGCCCGTTCCCGCGATGAATGGCACCGTTAAGCGGAACGGGTTCGGCCGCGTTCCGGAGCCACCGGTGGCGAGCGCCTTGCTCGGCGTGGTCGTTTGATACGTGTTGAATCGCGCGTAATGGCCGAACTTCGGGTAGACCGGGTCGGGGTTCAGCAACCCTTGTACGACATCGAACGAACCGGCGGTGCCGGGTTCCCAGTGTGTCGTCGAGGAGAATTGCATCGAGCCGGACATGTCGAGCACGACGGCGATGTCGCGGGGGCGGTGTGCGGCGACGGCGCGCGACGACATCGGCATACTGTTGACGCCGAAGACTTTGGCAAAGTACGTCGGTTGATCGGCGTTGACGACGACTTCGGTCGCCGTCCATGCCTTACCGCTCGGTTTCGTGGCGGGGTAAGTTGCAGCGAAACTGCCCGCGGTGGCGTCGTAGTCGTAGATGCCGATACGCACCCGCTGAACGCGAGAGGCTTCGTAGCGCGCGTTGAGGAAGACGTTTTCCTGGACGAGATTCCGCGCCATCAGATCGGCGGCCGGTTTCTGATTGTCGTAGGCGTCCGGACTGGTGAACGGGGGCACCCGGTTATCGAGGGTGCGTGCGGCCGAGAGCGCGGCGGCATCGGCGGCGTTTTGCGACTCCGTGCGCGCGACCATGAGCATGCCCAGGTCGATCGCAAGGGCGACGAACGAAAACAGAGCGACCGCGCACACGGCGAGCATCGGTACAATGCTGCCACGGCGGGCCGCCCGCAATACGGGACGGACCAACATCGAAATCACCTCGGATGGGGAAGGTGAAGCGAGACGCACCGGATTAGGGGGCCGGTGTGCCTCGCGCGGGGGTTACTCGATGAGCGTGACTTGTACTCCACTTTGGAGGATCCGCTCGAGTGCGGTTTTCAGGTTGTCGATCCGGGTGGTGTAAGTCCCCGTGATGATCTGCTCGTTGGGGATCGAAGTCGCCGCGGCGTCCGATGTCCCTCCGGCCTTCTGAATGTTGAGCAAGAACGTCTTCGCGGTCGTGGCATTCGCCGTACCGAAGATGTCGCCGAAGCCGATGGCGTAAACGCGGGCCGGAGCATTCGGCAACGAGTGCCCGCTGTCTCCCGCACCCGTCAACGACGTCGGTTTGCGAATCTGCGTCACTGCGTTAATCGCAGCAGTATCGGCCGCACCGGGGCTGGCCCCGCCGTACGAATAGTACGAGTTGTAACCGAGTTGGTTGAACGTGTAGTTCTGCGTCGAGTTCGGAATCCCGTCGGTTTCGAAGATCACGATCTTCGAAGCACCGCGTCGCCCGATTCGAGTTGGGTCGGGGTGAACGGCGGCGTTCGTACTCGACGAGAGCATGTTGTACGCCATCGACATCCCGGAGTTCGGGTCGGTCGAATTTTGAGCATTCGGGATGATGGTGCCACCGAGATACGTCATGCTCGTGTCGTAAGGTCGGTATTCGGTATTTGGGTTGGTCGATGTCGTGGCCAGCAATGTCCGTGGGTAATAGAGCGCGTCTTTCATCATCTGCCAGTCTTGGCCCATATCGACGATCGGCGTCTTGTACGACTGCGAGAGATCGCTGGAATTCGTTTGGAAGAACGCGAGTCCGCACTGATCGTTCGGGTGGTTATTCCGAATGTCGCCAATACTCGAACTGACGCCCGCTTTAAGTTGCCAGCATTGGGCCTCGTGAACCGTGCCCGCGTACATACCGTTCGCGTAAAGGAAACCGATCATTGAAATCGGGCCGAACCAGAAGTGCAACCGGGGCCGCGAGGGGTTATCGGTGTAGCCCATGTAAGGCCGTGGGCCGCGTGGCGTCAGGCCCCCGCCATCGGGGTCGAAGCCGTTCAACGCACTGGTGATTCGCGAAGGCGCGATCGTGGTGGCGGTGTTTTCCGGCCAGCCGACGACTTCGGCACCTGCCGTAAGCGTATCGGAGCCTGTAAGAACGAAGTCGATGTAGGCACGCCAGAACGTCTTGTCCAGCTTCTCGGCGGCTGTCCCCACGGCATTATTCGTGTCGTTCGGAATCGAGGAGTAATACAACACGCGGCCCGCTCGCATATTCGGCGGGAAAACCTGCGGGCCGGACTTGATCCATGCCAACACGGCCGAGTAGTTGATCGTGTAGTTCCCGCTTGCGGCTCGCAACGTCGATCCCGCACTCCCGGTGAACAGCTCTTCGTTGATCGTCTGCATCGATCCGGCACTCGTCGAGTCGGCATCGACGACCGCTTCGTAAATGCCTGGATCGGGCGGAGGGTTCAACACGTTCGTTGCGAAGGGGATACCCGTCGTGCTGGTGAAGAACTTGCGACGCCAATCGTTGGCCGCGCGCGGGTCGGGTGGCCACGTAAAGAACGTCTTGCCCCAGTACCCTGGCCCCATCGAGTAACCTTTGAACTTGCCCGGTGTCACTTTCACCTGACCGACGACGCTGCCCCCTGCGTTCGATGGGAGCGTATTGCGCGGGTCGTGGTTTGCGGGCCGCATGGCGATGTAGTCCGCCACGTCCATGTCGTAGCCGTAGGTTTCCCAAGTCGCGTCCCGGAAGTCGCTCCAGTTTGCGGTGTAAGGCGTACCGTTCGGTGCAAGCATCGCGGTGCGAACCGGCGGGTTGCCGATCCAGGCCGCCGTCGAACCGGCTGCAAATCGTGGACACCAGCCGAGGAGTTCGGCGACGTTGACGACCGCGCCGTTCGCATTGGTGACGTCCCAGGATATGCCCGTTGCCGCACCGCGTTTGCGGGGAAATTTATCCCCCGCATAGGCGACGGGCACATCGGTTTGATCCTTGAAGTTGTCCGGTGCGGGCGTCGGGCCGACGCCGGGGGATCGCGTCGTATCGCTGAATGTGGTCGCTTCGAATGCATTCGCAAGGCCGGCCGAATTCACCGGAATTTGCGTCGTCGTCGGGGACGCAAGGTTCGCCGGGTCGTAGCGGAAATCTTGAACGATCGGTGGGCCGTTATCGTTCGTGAGCGTAAAGTTGGCTGGCGCGAAGACGTACGAACCTTGCGAAGCCGTCGCCGTCTGCAAGAAGGGATTCGGTCGCCCGGATGCCCCGGTCTCGCTGTTGGTCGGCGAACCGGTGGAGTAGCGCGTTGCGTCCTGAAAGCGCGAGTACGAACCGAACTGCGGATACGTAAGATCCGCACTGTTGTAGCCGTTTGCAAAGGCACCAGCGGCCGATTTCATGTTAAACAACGAGCCGTAACCCATCGACCCCGTGAAGTCCAAGACCATCGCGATGTCGCGCGGGCGGTGAACCGACGTGGCGATCGCAACCATCGGCATCGTGTTGACGCCGAAAACGCGAGCGAAATACGTCGGCTGCGAACCGCTGAGGACGACTTTTGTCGCCGTCCACGATTTCGTAGACGGGATCGACGCGGGGTACGCGAGTTGAAACAATCCGAGCGCAGCACTGTAATCGTACGTCCCCACCGTCACCGATTGAATTTCGGCATCGGTGAAAGCGGTCGACAAATTCAGATTCTGCTTGATCACGACTCTCGCTTGTACTTCGGCCAAAACCTTGTTGTTATCGGTGCTGGCGGGCTTGTTATCCAAGTTCCGCGTACCCGTGAGGGCACCCGTATCCGCCGCATTCTGAAACTCCGTCCGTGCGACCATCAACATGCCGAGGTCGACGGCGAGGGCCACGAACATAAATAATGCCGTCACGCACACAGCCAACATCGGTACGATGCTGCCGCGGCGTGTCGACCGGACTTGCGGTCTGGTCGTCATAGGTACACCCTTCAAATGGGGACGCGTGACGACGGGATAAATGCTGCGAACCGCCGGGGGTGGCGGGAGGGGATCGCAGCGGTAATAAAGTCCGGACACTCCGGACTATTTCAATCGAGAATCGGTCTTACCCTTCGCTGTTCATCGTCACGGCGATGTTGATCGGTATCGTCGCACTCATGAACAGGAAGTTCGGTAACACTGGCTTATAGTCGCCCGAAATTCGGACCGCGATGCGGTCGCCGAACTGGGCTTGGTTCCAGCTCGGCGAACCCGTTTTCGTGACCACCACGGGCGGCGTGGCGTTCAGGCTCGTCATGTCGCATGGGAACACGGACACCGTGTAAGTCGTCAGCATTTGCTGTACGGCAGCCGATTTCGAATCGGTGTATTTCTTGACCGAGGGGAACGTCGTGGCCCCGTCGAAGTAATCGACGGTGTCGAAGTTCGTCGGCTTGTTCACGTTCACGACGGCGTAACGCGCCCCATCGCGGGCCGCATTCGTCACCACGTGCAACATCAACAGGAAGCGGCAATATTCGAGAATGCCGAACAGGAACAGCAAGAACACGCTGATAACGACCGCGACTTCGACGGTCGTCGTTCCCAGGCGTCGGCGAATCGGTGGACGTGCGATCATGACAGATTCTCGGAAAGTATAGCTGCGTAAGGTGTGTCGGAAACTACCACGTCGGCAAATCGGGGCTGATGGTGAACGGATCGTCGTTGAGCATCTGCCAATCGACTTGGTAATACACATCCGTGGGGTTCACGATGCCGAGGCTGACCCAACGCACCTTCGCGAATGGGATCGTCACCGTTACGCGGAAGCGATCGTTCTTTTGGGCTTGGTACGGCTCCGTAGCGGACCCGGTGATGAATGTGAATGTGGTATTCACATCGGCTTTCACGAGAGTCGGCAAGCCACCCGTTGCCAACGATTGGAAGACGGTGTCTTTGACGTTCGGCGTGCCAGTGGAAATCGAGATCAAGGTGAGCGTACCGTCGCTGTTGACCGTACGCCCCTGGGCCGCAACGCGGGCACCCTCGCGGGCCGCCGTCGCCACAACTTGCTGCGCGTAAACGAGTCGACCAATTTCCCAGACGCCGATCATTAACGGCACGACGAGGAACGTGAGGACGACGGCCGCCTCCACGGTGGCAACCCCTGCCCGACGCAAAAACTTCTGTTGGTGTGTAAGCATCATGGCTATCCGGCCCTGCGAACGCAGAAACTCCGAGTTTGGGAAGCGAACGTTCCCGTCTCGAAATCTAGAACACGGAACCGCGCTGTGCGCACGGTTCGCGTAAAAAATCCGGGCCGGCGCGGTTGTGGCGATTGGCGCAATTCTCCTGCCAAACGAGATCGTTTTCCACAGGGAGCGTAATTCAGATTGTGTCAGTCGTAGCAGTGCCGCACAGCAGATCGTGTCCTAGTCTTGAGCGCGTCCCGCCGACTGCGGGACTGCTGTTCCGTTTGACGTGTGATTTGGCATGACGAAACCCGAAACCCTGAACGCGATTTTATCGCTCGTTCGCCGCAGCAAACTGGTCCCCGAAGACCAGTTGCGGGCGTTCTTGGCGGGCGTACGCGGTAAGCGGTTGATCGATCTCTCGCCAGACACGTTGCTGAACCAGATGATCGAAGCGCAACTGCTGACGGTGTACCAAGCGGAGCAGTTGCGGAACGGACGCTGCCAAGGGTTTCGACTCGGGAACTACCGCATCCTGGATCGCATCGGCAGCGGGGGCATGGGCCAAGTCTTCCTTGCCGAAAAAGACAACACGAAGATGCGGGTCGCCATTAAGGTACTCCGCCAACAGGCGTACAAAGCGCCGATGGCGTTCGAGCGATTCGTCCGTGAAGCGACGATCTCGGCAAAGCTTTCGCACCCGAACATCACCCGCGTTCTGGACTTTCATGCGGGTAGCACGCCGCCGTACCTCGTCATGGAGTACGTCGACGGCGTCAGCCTGCAAGCCGCGATTGCTCAAACGGGGCCGGTCGCTTGGGGCGAAGCGGCCTTCATCGGGCAACAGGTCGCGCTCGGGTTGCAACACGCCCACGAAGCGGGCCTCGTCCATCGCGACATCAAGCCCGCGAACTTACTCGTCGACCGGCGCGGTGGCGTGAAAATTCTCGATCTGGGTATCGTTCGCGTCGAAGGCGAAGAATCGATCACGCAGATGGTCGACGAACAACTGATCCTCGGCACGATCGAGTATCTGTCTCCTGAGCAAGCCGTCGATAGCCACCACGTGGATATTCGCGCGGACCTTTACAGCCTCGGGGCCACGCTGTATTTCCTACTTGCGGGGCAGCCTCCGTTCGCCGATGGCTCGACACGCGCCAAACTCCTGCGGTTGCATTCGGTTGCGCCCGAACCGATTCAAACGCACTGCCCAGAAATTCCCGACGGCCTCGCCGCGATCATCCATCGGCTGTTGGCGAAAGCCCCCGACGACCGCTACCCGACGCCCCGGGCCGCCGCCGCCGCACTCGCGCAGTGGGTCGATCTGTCCGCCGAATTTCCCACAAAGTTGTTCGTCGCCAATAAGACGGTTTCGCATACCTGCCTGACGCCAACGCAGACGCACCGCCAAATCGGGGCGAATCCGACACCGCTACCGATCGTGTTGAGCGACACGTTGCACGGCTCCGTGACATTCGACGAGGTCGCGCCGGCGACGCAGATCGTCGATCAATCGACGATGTGCACGCAGATCCGCGAGGCGAAGGCGAACCCACTGCCGAAGATTCCGGATCGTTACGTGGGCCGCTCGCCGATGCTCCCACGCCGAAAACGCAACCTACTGTTAGCGATGTGGTGCGTGCTCGGATTGCTAGTATTCGCGGGTGGCGTCCAGGTTTACAGAATGGTGCGCGCGAAATCGGCGAGCGCGTCATCGGCACGCAGCTAGCCCGACTCGGATTTCGACCGCTGCGAATCGTTCGCGGTGGCGAGGCTCCTTCCGCCTACTCGGTCATCGACGAAAATGCCGTCCCCGACCACGACCGATCAACTTCTGGCGAACATCCAACGGAGCGGCCTGATCGCGCCGGAGGAGCTTGCGACCGTGC